>JAGVNS010000107.1 GCA_020053155.1 Nitrososphaerota archaeon | reverse complement strand
TGCGCACGCTGCCCGCCGCACAATATCATTTGAGAAAAATATTTGACAACAAAAAAGCACTGCCTAAAATGTTCCAATATTTAAGAGATTAACTATTACTGCACTCAGCCATCTACGGATTGCCCTTCAAAACCAAGAAGCGCCCCAGTATTACCTTACCGAACTAATCAAAAAAGTGACTAAAATAAAAGCGGCGGCGCGATCCATTATCCATGCGCCTTCCCATGCGTAAAAAGTCTGGTTTATCACCCAAAAGGATACGCAAACCAAAGCTGAACAACGTTACTCGAGCGGTGTTGCATGCCAAGCGATTATTCGTGCGCGGAAGAATCAAACGCGGTCTCACGCAAAGGTTGTTTTTACGCGGCAACTTTGGATTTGTGTTAGTGTTGCCCGAAATGATTCCGTTTATTTCACGGATTGAAGCCCACCTGCGCCAGGGGGATCATCCCATCGTATTCCAAAAGCCCGTAAAACTTTCAACCATTGACTTAGAGGAACTATATGGCCCCCAAGCTCGAAAGTATGGGGAGTTTGATCCCCGACTGCAAACACTGCGAAACTGGGGTGGGCGAGTAATTGTATTCAGAAAAACAGGGGATTGTTTTACCGATTCTTTCAAGGGGGAAATTAGAGAAACGGTTTGTAGGCCCGCTTTGAAAAATCCACACTATGCCGATCCAAGATTACAAAAATTGGTTTTAACCTTTGATGCGGAGAAGCGACCATCAAAATTGCCCGGTATTCACATACCCAATTCCGAAGCAGAAGTATTTCGGAACGTGAATTTATTTTTCAGTTGGATGGAACTGCGACGGTTAAGCCAAACAAATTAGGTGGATGTTTTTTCAATTAGCCCCCATGGTTATTGGGGCGAGTCGTAAGTATTCAACTGTTCTTTTGTCTCTTCTCTTCTAGTTTGATTCGTTTTAATCCAACCGCATCATATTTTTTGTCCGAGCTGATGATGGGGTCTTCTCCACATGCCAATGCGTAAAAAGCATCAAAAGGAGTAAACGAATTGTTTTTCATCAACCATATCGCCTTCCTACACATTTCGGCCGTTAATTCAATAGGACGAATGGAAACGAGGGCACAGGCTTGGTTAACCACTTTTTCGACGTCTTGTCCATCACGATGGGCAATCATCATCAGCTCTTGAAGAACAAGGGTTGAGGTCCATATTTTCTTCTCGTTCTCAAAAAATAGACGCTCCGCATTCTCTTTTAGCCAATCATTCTCTTTGATGAGGGCCAGCAAGAAATCCGTGTCAGCATACATATTATCGCTCGAACCTTTTCCCGACTTCTTCGTATAGCCCTTCTCTTAACTCGCGAATGGATTTTTTTGTTTTCCACAATCCCATCTTTTTGATGAGTATTAGCTTTTCTTTTGCGGACAAAGGAGAAAAGATAGGTTGCAAGACAATCTCCCCACCCGGCATCACTAACGGAGTAAACTCCTTTGTTTTCATCTGTTCCCTCACCTTCTGTGGAAAATACATTTTGCCAGTTGAATCCAGCGATACTGTTTCAGTCATGACGATTCACCTAAAAGACTACGTTTCCCAAAAAATATAAGCTTTTTGGGAAAAATAGACTATTTTTACCATTTTGTCGGAACCAATGGCGGTTTGGGGTTTCCAAACACTCATACAATCCGCGCAACCCTATTGATTTGACTCCAATCGGGAGGTGAGTCGAATATGCAGCCAGTGAAAAAGTTTCAAGTGGGCGCGGTGAATGCCAGCGTCTGGAAAAATGCGGGAAAAGAAGGAATGGAATTTCTCTCCGTAAGCCTCCAAAAAAGGTACAAGGATGAGAAAGGCGAATGGCAAAGCTCTTCGAGTTTTAAACCAGGGGATTTGCCCAAAGCCGTACTCGTACTGCAAAAAGCGTATGAGTACGTTTCCTTGAATAATGAAGAAGCGACGGCATAATTAGCCGCCTGCTTTTTTTTCTTTAGTTTTGCTCTCCATTTCTATTTCTCTTTCGAGCGGTTTCAATATCTTTTTCTGTTTCTCTTCTTTGCTTTTCCGCAAACGACCAAAGCAAGGTAGTTAAAACGGTTGAAAAGGCACTCAATTCCTTTGGTGAGAGTCGTGCCAAGAAATCGGCCGTCTCTTCGGCAGATGGCTTTCGCCCAGCTTCTCGGCGTTCGCTGGAAAAAAGATCAAATGCATCTCTTCGAATTGATTCGCTTGATACTCGAGCCACGCGCAATGCGAGGCTGATAGCTATACGGTAGTAAACACTTCGGGAAGTATGCAAACGCGCTCGCTCAACGGCCACTTTTTGAATGCGCCATGCATGTGCAGATCGAAATTGGGCGGCATCTGGAAAAGGAACACGCCGCATGGCATGCTGCCTGACGTGTTCGTAAATAGCGGAAACCGCCTACAAAAGCGCCGCCCGTTCCAAAGCCGCGGACGTGGTGCGGTATCTGCTTCCTGCTTCCACTAAAACAAATGTAGGAATTTTTGGAAATGGGCGATTTTTCCAAAACTTGTTGGTGAAGTTTTATTCAAACCCTTTGCGTGAGATGCGAGACCTTGGAAAAAGCATGCATGGGGAGTTGAATTATTCCATTCGCCCATTCGTTAAACGTGCAAAGGCCGATGAATTCATTTCCCGTACACACGGGGACATGCAGCAACTCTCCAACCAGCTCCTTTCTTTTCACTCTGCGCAGAATCACACCAATGTCACGCTCGTCAATCATGACCCCAATGCCGAAAACAAAGTACTCGCACTCATGCTTTACCCCTATTCTCAACTCTCCCTTTCTCAATTGCAAAATTACACCAAAGAACTTTCAACGGAACAAAAAGGAAAAATAATTCAAACATACATGGGAGCGCGAAAGCATCGGAGAGACAAGCCCTTTCGTGCGTTAGAGCAAACCTATTACGATTTTGATATTTTAGCGGACTTTGGAGCGTACCGGGACCTGCAACGCCACCGCGTTCTCACGCAGATGCGCCAAGATTTGACTATATTACATGGGTATGAAACGCCCGAAGAAATTTTGGATGTAGGGCTGAAGAAAGAATACGATTATGCCATGAAGGCCTCGGCGGAATTATATCAGAAAATCCATTCCCGCTTCCCTAAAGAAGCACAATATGTGATTCCATTTGCGTATCGCGTGCGCTGGATGATGAAAATGAATCTCCGCGAAGCGTATCACTTCATCGAATTGCGCTCGGGCGTACAAGGCCACCCTTCCTATCGGCGGATTTCCCAATTATTGTATCACGAAATCGCGCGCGTACACCCTACGCTCGCCCAACACATGAAATTCGTGGATCTAACACCCTCGCAAACCGCGTTCCATTTGACCCAAAAACCCGTTTCGGGAATGTATGCCCTTTCCCGCTTCCAAGCGGAAATGAAAAAGGAAGAGAAAAAAGAAGCAAGAGAGGAAAAGAAGGAAAACAGTGCCCAGTAATGACTATTTCCAAACTCCTTGCTTGATCAGATCCGGAATAATTTCTTCTTTTATGATTGGGATCATGGGGTATTTCTTGTTTGAAAAATCATCCCGGCTTACCCACACAAAGCTTTCAATCTCGGCTGCAGGCTTAATGGTTTCTGAAATTTGGGCAATGTATACGCGGTTGTTCATAATGTAATCATGGTAAAATGCCTTTCCGCGATACGCCCCAAAAAAAGTAGCCGAAACCAACTCCACTCCAATTTCCTCTTTCAGTTCTCTCCGTAAACACTCTTCATCGGTTTCCCCTTTCTCTATTTTTCCACCCGGTGTCCATAGCTCATCATGCTTTTTTCCTTTGAGTAGCAGCAGCTTGCCATCTCGAATAACCATGGCCGCAACGCGCGTTTTCTCATCCATGCATGTGGGATAGAAGTTAGGTGTTATTAGTTTATGGGCAGCTTCGGCGACCCGCCTCCTTTTCCATTATAACCTTATTTTGCCTTTCTAGAGTATGGTTGACGTTCCCGCACTGATTCAGCAAGCCAACGGATTCGCTCAGTTCAACCCAATGCAGACCAAGGTGCTGCAGACGCATTGGCAGAAGCAAAACCTCGTAGTTGCATCCCCCACTGCATCCGGAAAAACCATCATTGCTGAGTTAACAGGCCTCGAATCCATTCTCAACAGAGGAAAAAAAGCCATTTACACCTGTCCCTTGCGCGCGCTAGCCGGAGAACACTTTAGGGATTTGAAAGAAAAGTATGGCGATTCTCAAAAAATAAAAATGGCCGTTTCCACCGGGGATTTAGATTCCTCATCCAAATACCTTTCCAATTTTGATTTTATTTTTTGTACATATGAAAAATTAGATTCATTGATTATCCACCGCTCGGAGTGGTTGAACCAAATAGGAGTGCTAATCATTGATGAAGTGCATGAGCTCGACTCCGACCGCGGGGCAACATTGGAAATGGTCATTACCAAACTCCGCATGCTCAATCCCAAACTCCAAATTGTCGCACTTTCCGCGACAATTCCCAATGCGGATGAGCTCGCGGTGTGGCTGAAAGCCGAATTGGTGGAATCCGATTACCGTCCCGTTCCATTGAAAGAGGGCGTGCATTACCATCAAACCCTCGAGTTTAGGGGGGAAGAAAAAGGAAGGGAGTTTGACAAAGAGGACCCCATTGAAGCGCTGCTCGAAGACACGCTGAAACTCAAAAAGCAAGCGCTGGTATTTGCCAACACCCGGAAACGCGCCGAAAGCCTTGCCAAACAATCTAGTGGGGTTATTTTCTCCAAATTAACCCCGGAAGAAAAAAAATCGCTTGAAAAAATAGCAACCAAAATAGAAAATGCCCTCGAATCTCCTACTGAACAGTGCAAAAAGCTCGCGAGTTTCGTACGAAGCGGGGTAGCGTTTCACCATGCCGGGTTAGTGCAGCGTCAGCGAGAAGTAGTGGAGGATAATTTTCGCGGGGGATTGTTAAAAGTAATTTCTTCAACTCCAACGTTGGCTGCAGGAATAAATTTGCCCGCGTTTCGCGTGATTATTACCTCATTACAACGCTACGATTTTGGAGGAATGGTCTCCATTCCCGTGCGAGAATACTTCCAAATGGCTGGACGCGCCGGCCGCCCCCGCTACGACTCTGCGGGGGAAAGTATTGTCTTGTGTAAAACGGACATGGAAGCCGAAGACGTGATGCGGAATTACATTTTGGGGGAAATGGAGGAAATCCGCTCCAAATTGGGAGTTGAACCCGTTCTGCGCATGCACTTACTCGCGCTCATTGCTTCTCGATTTGTGTTTGACGTTGAAACCATGGATGATTTCTTCTCCCGCACGCTATATGCGCACCAATACAAGGATTTGGATACTCTCAAACGCATGTTGCGCGCGCTGGTGAAAGAATTGGGCGAATTAGAGCTCATTGAGGGAGAAGACAATCGTTTTTGGTGCACCAAAATTGGCCAACGCGTGGCCGAATTGTATTTAGACCCCCTTTCGGCGGATGCACTTATCAAAAAAATAAAGAGAAAAGACCTCACTGTCTTTGGTTCGCTCTTTGCCATTACGGACACCACCGAATTTCGTCCCTATTTATCTGTTTCGCGTAAAATTGAAGCCGAGAAATGGGAAGAATTGCAATCCAACATTACTCAATTGCCCCTTGATTCTCCGGATTTGGTTTTTAGCGATGGGCAAATACTCGAAAAGTTTCAAACCACCCAATTTTTGGATGCGTGGATTGGAGAAATGGGAGAGCAAGAGCTGCTGGAGAAATTTAACATTGCCCCGGGGATTATTCGCACCAAACTGCTGAATGCGGATTGGTTGGTGTATGGAATGGTGGAGCTGGCCCCGTTAGTGGGAGCGCAGCCCCACGTGGGAATGCTTTCCAAATTACGCAAGCGCCTGAAGAGCGGAATAAAGGAAGAGCTCATTTTGCTCTGCGAATTGAGAGGAATTGGACGTGTGCGCGCACGAAGATTGTACAATGTGGGAATCAAAAATGTAAGCGATGTAAAAAACACGAGCGTTGAAAACCTCTCCAAAGTCATTGGAGTGGGGCCTGCCATGCACGTGAAGAAGCAGCTGGGAACGGAAATGGAAAAGGGAACAAAAAAGAAAATTGAAGCCCAATTGAAGGAGCAGAAGACGTTGTTTGATGTGAATTAATCGTTAAGTTATGGTGGCAAAATAGGTCGGCCAAAAATCATTGAGCGTTTTTCCGTCTCCAATGTAGGAAAAAAACGAACTGCAGATTCAAATCGTTGTAAGGACGGCAGGTCAGGAGTCCGAACAAGTTTTATCCGTCCTGCATCAACTTCTTTCTCAACTCTCTTGCCCACTTCCATAACCCATTTTGGGAAACCGGGCCTTCCAACTCGTTCTCTATCAGAAAGATGTTCATCTCCATGCCCAGATAATTTTTTGATCCATAAAACGGTAGTGTGGGAGTCTTCAATGCCTCGCTGACCATATAGCATCCCACTAGTTGGAAACCACACTCCTGCTTTTCGACTCGATTCCCCACTACTTCGATAATAGAAAATGACTCTCCCTTCAACAAAAACGGCCACCAATGCGCGAGGGGGTGAACCTCTTTTTGAATATTGGAGAAGGTTTTCTACACCATGAGATAATATGCGCACCGATTTTCCATCAGTTGTTTTGAAATTAACGGGTTTGCGAAACAATTGTTTAATGTACAAGTGTGCCTCTCTCTTTCTTTGATAGTATTCAACCGTTCTTTCTACTTTTCGTACAGGAAGAGTCAGAATGCTAAAGTCAATAGGAGCAACTAATTTCCCGGTCTCAGGGTCGACTACTGCCCGGGGTCTACCTAATTTAGGATAGTATCTCGTCAAGCCAGGAGATTGCTTTGGACGTACACCCCGTTGTTTTTTGGGTTGACGTGGAGAACCTTTCCCATATACAGGCATTGAAAAAACACGAAAGGCTTCAATAAAATACTATCACCCCGCAAACTCTTTCTCCAACACTTCTTTTATTTTCAGCGCATCCACTTTGAGTTTGATGAAGCGGGTTTGTCCTTTTACCCCCGGACCGGAGGCGGTTGTTACGATGAGTCCGTACATTTCCAGTTGGTTGATGTACTCCCTATACCATCTTGCCGAAACCGGGTCGTTGAATTTGAATTTTTTGGCGGTGCGCTCATATTCCTCATACACTTCTCCCGAATACAATACTCCTTCTACCTTTTCTCCGCTTAATCTCTGAAGGGGTTTGCGGTTGAGGGTGAGTGCGGCAATGGTGTAGAGCACCAGCTTCTCATGCTCGGGCAAAACGGTGATGTGTTCGAGGATAATTTCTTGCTCAACGGATTTGCGGGCGTTTTTGACGTGCTGGTCGGTTACTTGGGTTGTTTTTTCGTCATCCGCCAACTCTCCCGCACGAAGCAAGAGTTTGATGGCCGTGCGCGCATCCCCGCTTTCCTGTGCGGCAATGGCCGCCGCGAGGGAAATGGCTCCCGAATCGACTGCTTGCGGGGCAAAGGCTTCCTGCACGCGCTGTTCCAGAATGGTTCGAAGCTGCTCCGCGTTGTAGGGGGGGAAAATCATTTCTTGCTGGCACAAACTGCTTTTGGTGCGGGGGTCCAGGGCGTCCTTGAACAAGAGGTTGTTGGATATCCCAATGACGGTTATTCCCCCCACTTGAATTTCGTCATTACTTCGTGTGACGGAATAGATGAGGTCGTCCAAATCCCGCACTTTATCCAATTCATCTAGCACCATAATGAGGTGTGTCTGCGTGTCGCGCACAAATGAAACGAGCTTTTCGTACAAGTACGCGGCAGAGTACCCTTGAAAAGCCTTGTCTGGTTCACTTGGGTATATTTCACGGAGAGACTTGAGTAGCACTTTGTATTTTTTGTTGTGCGTGCGGCAATTTACGTACACGTGCTTAACTTTCAGACTTTTTTTCTCGGCAAACGAACATAACTCATCCATGACGTGCTTGGCCGTGGATGTTTTTCCCGTCCCTGGCTTACCATAAATGAAGATGTTGTCGGGCCGCTGCCCTCTCAACGTGACGGCGACAATCCCCGAGATGGTGGCCTGCTGCTCCTCCCTAAAAGGAAGGTTTTGCGGCGTGTAATGGGGCATGATCTTGTTTCGGTCCAGGAAAACCGTGGGTTTGGAAAACTCGGCTTCGAATACGTGCTGTAAACCCATGAAGACCCAACCCTTCTCCAGTAGGAAGCGAGCCCCATTTTAAGTTTCCGTGTTCGGAAACCGAAAGAAAGAAACGGCTACCTTTAATAAGTTCAACAGCAATAATAGAGCAGCCGGCCTTTTTTGGACCAACAAAAAAAACGAGGGGGGAAAGAAAATGGGC
>JAGVNS010000103.1 GCA_020053155.1 Nitrososphaerota archaeon | reverse complement strand
TTTAGGGAGTGAAATGATGGCTGGAAAGAAAGCACGAGGGTGGCGGGCGAAGACCCGTGCCAAGGTTACGGCTCATCGAATAAAACCCACCATTACACAGCGCTTGCGCACGTTCAAGGAAGGGGAAACCGTCCAGGTCATCATCAATGGGGCGTTCCATTCTGGAATGCCTTTCCGCCGATTCCACGGACTTACTGGAAAAGTAACGGGAATGCAAGGACGCGCAGCCATTGTTAAACTTCAATTGGGAAACCAGTGGTGCGAACTCGTCGTAAGTCCCGTTCACTTGAAAGACATCAAACAAAACACCATCACTCAGGAATAAGGGAGGAATGCGCACATGATTGGAAAAGAATTGCTGGAAAAGAAACCCGTCTCCCTTCCCCTCATCCGTGACTTTTTGGAAAACAGAGACAATGCGGGAAAGGAACCCACATATGAACAGGCCCAGACGTTGGAGTACGCCACCAAATTCGCCAAGCTCACGAAAGACAAAGCGGAGAGCCTCTACAACAATTTGCTGAACATGGAAAACATGTCCGATGAGGCCGCCGTCAAGATCGTCGATTTTCTCCCGGAAGATGAGGAAACCATCAAGAACATCCTGCCCAAAGGGCACGGCCTTACCGATTCCCAAGTCGGGGAAATAGTGGCCCTCGTCAAGAAGCACGGTGGGTCGTAGACCCCCCCTTTTTGGGCGATAGTGGGGCGGAAACCGCACCCATTATTATAGTCCCGGCCCCCCATCCTAAATGGATAAAATAGAGCGAACGACCATGAACGAGGAAAAAGCGATTGTATTGGATTTTCTCCCCCAGGGAAAGAGTTCAGGCTTCAAGAGCGAACCCGTTGCCATCGTCTTGGGCATGGGATACTTTACCATGCTTGAAGTGGTTCCCAAACCAGGGATTGACATCAAACCTTTGGAAGAGGTCTACATTGGGAAAGAAACCAGGGATAAGATTGACCACATCAAGCAGCGCATTCCCTATGAACAGCTTACTACCGTCGCCAAAGCCGAGTTGGAGAAGGCCGTCGAACAGGTCATCCTCGCCAATGAAAAGCGATTTCTCCAATTCTTCAATTCGAGCGGGAGCATCTCCCTCAAGAGGCATCAATTAGAGCTTCTCCCTGGAGTGGGGAGACAGCATTTGGAGGATATCCTTCGCGCGCGCCAGGAAAAGCCCTTTGAATCCCTGAAAGAAGTAGAGGACCGGATTCGCTTCCTTACTTCTCCCCTATCCATTTTGCGCCGGCGCATTTTAGCCGAATTAGAGGGAGACCAAAAGCATTACCTCTTTGTCCGACCTCCCCAAACGGAAGAATTGGACCGAAAGCCTCAGAGGTTTACGCGGTGAATGCCGTGAGTACGTTAGAGCAAGTCCAAAGGGCCATGGTAGAGTCCGGCTTTTTTCCCCAAAAAAAATATTCGCAAAACTTTTTGGTGGATGAGGACGCGGTAAAGTCACTCATTGATTCCTCTGCATTAAAACCAAGCGACCACGTATTAGAAATTGGAGGGGGAACAGGGATTGTAACGCACGCCATCGCCCAAACCGGAGCCCACGTCACGTGCATCGAACTGCACGACACGCTGGCACGTCATTTGCGCGAACGATTTGTCGGACAAAAAAACGTTGAAATTATTGAAGGGGACGCGTTGCGCGTGGATTTGAAAAAAATTCCATATACCAAAGTCGTGGCCTCTCCCCCGTACGCGATATCGGATGATATCATGTATGCTCTTTTTGAAAATGGATTTTCACACGCTTCACTAATTTGGCAGATTGAATTCGCGGAGAAAATTCTCTCGCCCCCCGGAAGCAGCGAATACCATCCCCTCTCGGTTATTTCGCAGTATTTTTATGATGGAAAAATTATCCGAAAAATTACCCCCAAATCATTCTATCCCATCCCCAATCAATTCTCCGCGTTACTCTCCCTTACCAAACGAAAGAACGTTCTCCCCATTACTCGGTATAGGGTTTTTGTTTCCTGGCTCCGCACCCTTTTCCGTTTCAAAAACAAAACCATTGGAAACGCCATTCAGCAATTGCGCAAAAACCCAGTAAAAGGAATCAACGTTTCCGCGTGTGAAAAAGCCGCGCACGAAATGAAATTGTCAAGCGAAAAAGTGTTTTTGCTAGAGCCCGAAGAGTTTGTTGAACTGTTTCATGCGATTGAATAGTTCATTTTCCCGCGCCCAATTCACAAAAGTATTTGGCGGAGGAATCGTTGATGCTGGCACACAACGTTTTGTCTTTGGTGATTCCCGCCACGCTGGAGATGCAACTGTCTTTGGCTGAAGAAGAGGAAATTTGTTGGCATACATCCACCCATTTTAATGTTACGGCAACTTCCGTGTAGCACGTCTGGTTGGCTTTGAGGGATGAAACGTTTTGACATACCTCCGCATTTTTTTCCGTAATGGCCGCTTGAATGTAGCACGAATCCTTTTTGCTCCCGAAAAGTTCATCCAACAGCGTATTGGTGGCAAACACGTCCGCACATTCGCTGGCTTTTACGGGAGAGATGGGATTGGTTTGGGATTGGCGGAAAAAGGGTCCCGTGAAAATCTTGGGGTCGGAAGTATCCAAAATGGTGAATCCGGATGCGGCAAGCCTGGCGGCATCCTCGGGATTCACGTACAACGCATACACGAAGGATTCGGGGCAGCCGCATGAGGTGCATTGGGAATCAGTCGCCTGGTATGTGAGCTTCACGTCTAACAGGGTCAGTCCGCGGGACCGATAATACGTTTGGATGATGGGCAATTCCTCGTTCACGGGAAACGACGCGTAATCGGATTGGTTTTGCTGCACCCATTCTTTTCTCCATGGGATTTCGGCGCATTTTTGGGGTTGTAACAGCACCCATTCGGGAAGGAGGTGACGTGAAGAGGAATTCTCGGCCATCGGCAACTCCCATTGGGAAACGGAGTAGATGACCCCTACTGAACCCAGAATGATGAGGACGGTAATGCCCACTTCCCAGGGATTCATATCAAACCTATGCGGTGACGCTAAGAGCGTTAATAATAACCGCCCACGCGCACTCATTAATGGAAGCCTTTTTAAGGTTGAAATCGTTAATAGAATAATCACCCAATATTATGCTATGTAAATCTTTACGCTTTGACCGGGGGAACCAATATGAGCCATTTTTTAGATAGGGTCAATACTCTTCAGGGGCAGGGAAACGAAAGCGGATACACCCCTTCGGGAGCGGTGGTATCCCACCCCCAGCCTGCTTCCATCAATTCTACGCCTTTTTCTCAAAAGACCAATCAGCAGGAGCAGGATGAAGAGGTTCTCCTCCAAATCATTGCCAACACGCACGCAAAAATTAGAGTGGTGGGAGTAGGGGGGGGCGGCACCAACACCATTCAGCGCTTAAGCGAAGTGGGTTTGGAGGGCGGGGAAATGTACGCCGTCAACACGGATGCACAGGCCTTGCTGCACATTCACGCGCAACGAAAAATCCTTATCGGAAAACAATTGACCCGTGGTTTGGGGGCAGGAAGCGACCCCGCAGTAGGGGAGGCGGCTGCACGAGAGAGCGAGGGAGAGTTGAAAGAATTGCTCAAAGACTCGGATTTGGTTTTCATCACGTGCGGAATGGGCGGGGGAACAGGAACGGGAGCGGCTCCCGTAATCGCGAGCATCGCCAAGAGCCAGAATGCATTGACGGTGGGAGTGGTTACGTTACCCTTTGCCGTGGAGGGGCGCATACGCATTGAGAATGCATTGGAAGGATTGAACCGTTTGCGCAAGGAAGCCGATACGGTTATTATTATTCCAAATGATAAAATTTTGGAAATCGCACCGGATTTGCCCGTGAATGCTGCATTCAAGGTGGCGGATGAAGTGCTGGTGAACGCCGTGAAGGGAATCACTGAAATGGTCACCAAACCTGGACTCATCAACCTAGACTTCGCCGATTTGCGCACCATCCTTGCCAAAGGCGGAGCCGCGCTGATAGGGTTGGGGGAGAGCAAGGCCGACAAGGCCAGTGACGCCCGTGCCCTTGAAGCGGTTGAAAACGCCCTTACCTCCCCCTTATTAGACGTGGACATTTCAGGGGCGAATCGCGCGTTGATTAATGTGGTGGGGGGGACGGACATGACCTTACGCGAGGCTGAAATGATTGTTGAAGTGGTGAGTTCGCGCATCGACCAGAACGCCCATATCATTTGGGGGGCGATGATAGACGAGAATATTCCCCGCTCGCACATCCAGGCGATGGTCGTGGTGGCGGGGGGAAAAATCCCATTCTTGGACAATCCTCCGGCAACGGGGGAAAACGCTAAAATGGATTTGGACATCGAATTTACGGAGTAATCGTTTTTCAAAAAAAAGAAAACAGGAGAAGCCCCCCATATGGTTGAACTCAAACTCAAGGAAGGATTGGATGAATTTGCCTCCTCGACGCAGCGCATTCTCATCGTGAGCAAGAAGCCCGATACCCCCCAATACATCAACATGATCCGCGTCACCGCGTTGGGATTAGTGGTTTTGGGGGCGCTTGGATTCGCGGTCGAATTAGTAAGTTTTTTCCTCCGAACCCCTATTTAGCCTCGTTTAACTAGGCACGCCTCCGGGGACGTTTTTAAGGATTGCGGGGCCTTTCATCTTGTGGAAGGGGCATTGATGTGATTTACACGGTTCGAACCCAAGTGGGACAGGAATCCATGGTCGTGGACATTTTGGCCGTCAAGGCCAAGAGGGAGGGGCTTGAGCTCTATAGCATGGCCGTCATGCCCGGCCTGAAAGGATACATTCTCATCGAGGCCGACAACGAAAACACGGTCCAGCGAGGCATCTCTGGAATTTCATTGGTGAAAAGCCGGGGGGTGGTTTCCGGCCAAGTCAAGATAGAGGAATTGGGCGCCATCCTCTCCCACAAACCCTTAATGGAAAACATCAAGCCCGACCAACGAGTCGAGCTGATTGCCGGCCCTTTCAAGGGGGAAAAAGCCCGCGTGATTCGCGTGAACGATACCAAGGAAGAAGTGACGGTGGAATTGCTCGAGGCCACGGTCAAAATACCCGTCACCACCAAAGCCGAATACATCCGCGTGATAAAGGAATAGAAGTGACTTCCTCCTCGTCCTAAAGGCCGAGGTATCCCGCATTCGAAAAGAACATCCCCCAACCCTTGAGTCGGGTTGATTGAACTTCCTTGTAACCAGAGGTTACGAGGCCCGCAAAACAATTGTTTCGCTTGGTTTTCAAAAGTTCCAATAACCCCCGGGAATGGATTGTTTACCATTGAACCAATCGCTTTAAATCGGGCGTATTCCGCCGTATTTGTCATCACTGCCCGCATGAAAAAGGGGGGGATGACCATTCCCAAAAAAAAGCCGGAACTTACCATTGTCATCAACACCTATAATCGCTCCGACCTCCTTCCCAAAACGCTGGCTGCTCTTTCCAGACAGACCCTTGCAAAAACAAGATTCGAAATAGTAATCATTGACGATGAAAGCACGGACTCCACTCCCCAAATCTGCAAAAAGTATTCCCATCATCAAACGAATGCGCGTTACATCCGGCACACGCATGGGGGGTTGGCCCGGGGACGCAATAGGGGAATCGCCCTCGCGCAAGGAGAACTGGTCGCCTTCACCGACGATGACTGCATCCCCAATCAGGATTGGGCTGAGAGACTCTTGGATGTTTATCACCTCCAAAAGCCGGCAGGCATCGAAGGAAAAATAGTCACCGATTCTCCTGCTGGTTTGTTCACGAGTGCCCCCGAAAACGGGAGCGGAGGAAAGTATACGGGGTGCAATACGGCCTACTCCAAAAAAGTGCTCAATGAAATAGGGGGCTTTGACGAGGCCTTTACATGGTTCAGGGAGGATTCGGACATTGCCTTCCGCGTCCTTGAAAAAGGACCCATCCTCTTTGCTCCGGACGCCATTGTCTACCACCCGCAACGGGCTATTGCATGGAAGAGCCTCGTCACGCAATTGAAACACATACGGAGCGACATCCGATTGTTCAAAAAAATGCCTCAAAAATACATGGAGCATTTCGGCTATCCGGCCCACCGGAATTGGGCGCAAACGCTTTTGGCCTATTCATTCATCCTGGCGTTCTTTTTTTTTCTGGGTACGACCGGTTGGGGGGTGGGAGTAATAGTCTTGCTCTTGTTGTATGCGGGAATCCGTTTCTTTTTGAACATGCGGAAGCGTGTGCGGACGCTGGGAGAAGGCCTCCTTTTCATGGCGGTCATCACCCTCCGCGACCTCTTTTTCCCATTCTATTTCATTTATTATTTTTTCACCGTTTCGGTCAATAGGGAGCCGGGCACGTCATTCTCCATGCAAAAGAAAGAACCCTCCTTATAAATTCTCAATCCCTTCTTTTGGGAGTGAAAAAAATGGTTTCATGGCGAACAACCCCCGCCCACCTCGCGCTTTTTTTTGCGGTGGCCGTAGTAGTAGTCATATCCTATAATGTCTGGCTCGCTTCTGGAGATTGGAGCCTCACTGATTTACCCACCCATGCGGTCAAACTCTATTTCCTTGAAACGGTAGGGTATGGGGGAACCACCCACCAATGGAGCTATGGGGTAGGATACACGTTGTTCTCCACGTATCCTCCCCTCTTTTTTTTTCCCTCCCTTTTATTCCATAAAGCGGCCACGGCCCTGGGAATGATAGTCCCCCATACGCTCATCCATGCGCTGACATTTACCATTGCCCTCACCTCCCTCCTCATGCTGATGGTCATCCACAGACTCATCCTTCCCTCCTGGGAAAAGGCTTCCTTGTTTTTTTTGCTCCTTTTTTTCAATCCATTGAGCATCAATGCGATATTCGAATCAGGGCGCTATCCCGAGTTTTTTGGATGGCTCTTTTTCATCATCCTTTTCGGCTGGGCCATGCGGCGATTCAACCAATCCCTTTCTTTATTGGATTTGGCCGTTTTGAGCATTCTCTTTGGGTTGCTGATGCTCGCTCACCCCGCCGTATTCATCATGGGCGCTATTTTCTGGATTATTTTTATCGTGAGTCCGCGCACGCATTCATTGACTTCCATCCTTCCATTACTAGGGGGTCTTTTTCTTAGTGCGTGGTGGTGGATCCCGTATCAGGAGGCGAAAAAGCAATTGGTATTATCCCAATTCATAGGTTTCACCATAGTTCCCGAAAACATTTTCACGAATGGGTTCAACGTAGTGGCCGTGCTGGGATTGGTAGTCGCCGCCATGGCGGCGTGGAAAATGAACCATGACCAAAAGATATTCTTCGGTCTGTTCGGAATAATGGGAATGGCTGAACTCACGGGCATATTCTCTTTCATTCCCCTCCTGAATCAGCCCAGCCAGCCGACCTATTTTTTGCTTTTCCTTTTGGTGGGATTGTATGGGATGTTCAGGATGGACTGGCCCCGCCTCCTTCCAGGCAATGCCCCCAAACTGCTGCAAGTCGGGGTGGTTTTCATCCTCCTCCTTTCCTCCTATTCCATTATCAAATTCCACGATTTTGCCGAAAAAAACAAAAAAGGGGAAAAATGGAGAGAAGAAATGGACACCCTTGCTGTCCACATCACGGGGCCCTACGCCTGTCTGGAGAATTGCGGTACTGAAATAGCCTATTGGACGGTCGAACATGGACTTTATACTATCGACAACTTCTCCCCCGAGGCAACGCCCATCAGCATTAGTGAAAAAGAAAACCTTTTCATGAATGTCCTGAATGCAGGGGATTGCACCCTATTGAAAACGGCTGCCATTGGGTTGGGAGTGGAGTATGTCCTCCTGCGCCCCTCCTCCTGCATGATACTAAAAGGGTGCGGAATGCCCATTCGTGTGTCAACCAAAAATTGGTGTATATGGGGTCGTTGACCCGAAACGATGTATATTTTAAATGGATTTTGGCACCATGAATAGAATAGCTGATTGAGAAGTATGGACCAAACAATACATGATAAATTCGGTTTTATCCGAATCGACAATTCGTTGTCGTCCAAGGGAACAGTCCCCAATAAGTTGGCGGGCATCACTCACGAGAAGCGCCGCGTCTTATTCGTAACCCCCCATGCGGCACTTGAGGTTTTTTCCAAATCTAAGATACGCGTGGCCGTTCCCCACATCCCTTATCTTTCACTGGCCACGCTCGCAGGGGGGGTGTTAGAGTCAGGTCATGAT
>JAGVNS010000094.1 GCA_020053155.1 Nitrososphaerota archaeon | reverse complement strand
AGATTCGCTGGCTATTGGATGAGGAAGAGATATCCGAATCGGGAAAAGAGTTGGTGGAAGAATTAGTGCAAAACCCTCGGCAATTCAATTTGTTGTTGGACTTATTTGACTCAAAGAGGCTGCATTGCGAAGAGTTTGCCGATTCACATGCTTTTACTCGACCCGGTCTGCTTTCGACAGAAACAATAGTACGAATCATGCATGATTTCTTTTTGTGGTATCAGGAAATGTGGGACATTGGGGTGTTTGCCGAATCCCTGGATTTTTATCTCACTTCGGAGGTGAAAAATGAATTACAAAAACAGCAGGTTCCTGAAAAAGAAATCTCGGCCGTAATTGCCACACTTACCACTCCATTGGAGGAATCCTTTTCTCGAAAAGCGGAAAAAAGCGTGCTTAACATCGTGAAATACATCCAACAAATCAACCTTTCTTTCCCTGACGCGTTTTCCGATTCTCAAGTAGAGGAATTGATGGAAAACCATTTGGAAAACTTTTATTGGATCACCTGCAATTATTTTTCATTTTCAGGATTGGGAATGGAAAACCTGAAATTGTTAGTGGAGAGTACGGCTTCACAACCCACGTTGGCAAAGGAAAAATTGATAGATTTGGAGAATGAACAAATTGAATTGGAAAAAAAGAAACAATTATTAAAGATGAAGTATTCCTTGAACGAAAAAGTATTGCTGTATTTTTATTGGCTCGAAAAAGTGGCGTTGGTGTATGACAATCGTAAAAAAGCCCAAATGTATGGTTTCTATTCCATTGGACGAATGCTCAAAGAGTTAACCAAGCGTCAAAAGGTTCCATTTGATTTAGCTAAATACTTGTTTCCGCCCGAAATCCCCGATTTTGTACGTGGAAAAATAAGGATAGAGACGTTGGCGCAACGCCGACAATACATTTTCGTGGATTTCAACGAATCCCCTCCACTCGTGCTAACGGGAAAAGAAGCGCGGGAAGCCGAGGAAAAGCTCTGGCAATCGGTTACTTCATCCCAAAACGAGGTCAGCGGCACATGTGCTTCTCCAGGGAAGGTGGTGGCGAAGGCCCGCGTAATTAGTTCCACCAAAAACCTACACGAACTACAGCAAGGCGAAATACTGGTCACGGGAATGACCACTCCCGATTATGTTCCGGCGTTAGGTAAAGCGGTGGGAATCATTACCGATGATGGGGGAATAACATGCCACGCCGGAATCGTTTCGCGCGAACTGAAAATTCCATGTATCGTGGGCACGAAATTAGCGACACGAAAAATCAAAACGGGTGATTTATTGGATTTGCGCGCGCACCACGGAATGGTGCGGATTGTGCGGAAGAGTGCACAATAGATCCTGCGCAATTTTTTCAAACAAGGAAAACCTCCATTCGATAAGGTGCAATCCAATGAAATGTATGCATACGCATGCAAGTGCATGAGGAAAAAATAGTATGAGCCGAAGATGTTTTGTTTTTAGGTCTCTTTTTGGATCCATTCTTCAATGATGGTTTGTTCGTCCTCAAATAAAGGGAGTCGGGCGAGCACAATGTTGGTCATTTCGTTCTTCCAGTCCTTCCCTTTCTCCCCTAGCTTTTGGAAAAACGTTTTCCGATCAAATTTTTCATGATAGTATTTCATCTTATGATTAATGAATTTCTCGTCGAAGGGAACTTTTTTCATTCGGATGAGGAAAGCCAGGTCGTACACGTCCCGGGGTTTATTTCGGGTCATGATCGCGCGCATCTTTTCGGCGGCCACTTCCGAAAGAGACATCCCGCGAACAATAGTAGATGGAATGAGGTAGTGGGCGTTGGCCAGTTCGAATGGGATGGTCTCATTCAATATGTTTTCGCGCCGGCTTATTTCCACATACACGTGGCAGAGACTATTTTCATTCCGGTATAAAGGCCCTTTTGCACTAATTCTAAAAGAAAATCCGATGGGGGTGTCTTGAGTTATTTTGACGGTGTGGGCGATCTCAAGCGCATCAAGCCCTTTTGAAACCTGTTCGCTCACCTTTAAAGGAAGCTTTCCATCGAGAGTAAAATCCAAGTCCTCAGAGAAGCGTTGGAGTCCATGAAAAAACCACAAGTATGTCCCCCCCTTGAAAACAAGGGGATATTCCTGCATTTGGGAAAGGATGGCACTCTGAATGTAATGTTTTTCCTGTTGCCAAGGTTTGGCGTTCCAGGCATTCGCCAACCGTTCGATGGTTTCACGCTCGATCATAGTTTGTTTTTCCATTTTTTCTGAAAACGCATGGGAAACCGTTTAAAATATAGGTTTAATTTTTTCCGATTGAGCTTCGGGAGTATTTCTTTGACCCAGGATTCGGAAAACCGATTGAGGTAGAGAGCATCTAGGAGGGCTTTTTCGGGATCGGCTAACCAATAATAAGTTTTATCGCTGGCATATTGTTGAAAACCAAACATCAGGGAAGGGGGAACCTTATGGTAGCTAATGCCCAGCGTATCAAACGTACGGCTCGTCTTTGGAGTTAGACAGGCCACGTTTGAGGGAACCTGCTGAATCATCTGGTGAAATAATAGGGCAAAATGCAGGGAAACATAGGAAGGTTCAATCATTTGCGTGGCAATCACCTTCTCATCGTCGCTAAAGGATATCTTTCCTCTCATCATACGACGGGCCAGCTTCGCCTTGACCAAACGAGCCGCATACACGCGGGCAATCGGAGCGGGCCTTCCTAATAAATTTGCCAACTGCTGCGTGGAATATACCGCCCGCTTCCGCTTGAGGGCCAAATCCCGTATCTGGTACAAATTCATCGTTTTACCCACGTAACAAAATTGTTACACTGGTAAAACGACCTTTTCTTAATAAATATAAGCGTTATTCAGGCGTTTCACCCCCAATAACAAAATGGTTACGTGGATGAAACGGCTCCCAAAGCGTTCGAAAACACCAAAAGGCGCTACTACTGGAAATGAATTGATTTCACTTGTCCGATGGTTGTGATTTAGTAATGATGCGAACGATGCCCTTGGTCGCATCCACTTCTATTTGGTCCCCGTCCTTCAATATTTTGGTCGCAATCTTGGTTCCAATGATACACGGTTTGTTGAGCTCTCTGCTTACAATCGCGGCGTGACACGTAATCCCACCCTCGTCCGTGACAAATCCCGATGCTATTTTCATTGCCGCCGTCATTTCGGGTCGTGTCATGGACGAAACAAGGATGTTGCCCACCTTAATTTTTGAAAGGTCGGTGCTCTTCATCACTATTTTAGCAATGCCCGTGACAATGCCTTTGTTGGCAATAATTCCCTTGAACTCGGTTGCATGATTTACGTCTTCGGAAAGATGCTGAACGAAAAACGCCGCTTCTTTCCCGGAAAGGACGATTTGTCCTTTCTTGCTTGCCACGCTCACGGTTATTTGCTTTCTTTTTTTCAATTCATTTGATGGTAGGAAATGGCGGATGTGAATGGCATGCATTAATTCCGCGT
>JAGVNS010000157.1 GCA_020053155.1 Nitrososphaerota archaeon | reverse complement strand
GTGGGATTGGCGATGAGTGTTGCGCTGAGCGTTTCGAGGGATTGTTTCCTGTCTGTGCGGATGATGTGAATGTCAAACGTTTTGGGTCCGGCAAAGCGCGGAGTGACGTTCAATGGGGCAGTAGTGAAGGAATGGGGTTTGAGTGTCAACGAGCGGGGTTGCACCCACACGCTTGGAAGCGCAGGTTCAACCGAAATGGGAACGGGGGCGCTTGAATCATTCACGAGCAACACCAAAAATTCAATGGGTTCATTTACCTTTCCTTCCACTTTTTCTGAGGAGAGGCTTCCTTTCACCAAATCGTTTCCCACGCGCAACGAGAGGGTAAACGTCTCATCCTGCAGCTCTCCTTCATCTCCAATCATGCGCACGGTAAAGGTGTACCCTCCTACTGGAGTAAGGGGGCTTGTTTGAATGGACGTGATGAGCGAATCCGTTCCCACACCCGAATTTTGGGTTTGAATTCCATGCGCGCTTCCACTCACTTGCAATTGGGCTTGATTCCATAGCGCCTCTTTTCCATACCCACTATTGCGTGAAAAAATAAGCTCCACTTTTTCTCCGGGGGAAATGCTTCCCGCATCCAGCATCCCGTTGGGCTTCGCTTTGAGCACCACCGGGTCAACAAGGGAAGCATCCGCAGCTACAAAGGAAGCAAAAACTACTAAAACAAAAAGAACCATCAAAAAGGAAACCCATCGCGTCATGCCTTTAGAGAGGTTCGTAACCTATAAAATGGTTGAGGCTTCGACGGAAGAAAAATTAACTGAAAAGAGGCCCGGTTATGTTAAGAAAGGATTAAGAATGGGAAATGGGTGAGAAAGGATATGGTGCAACGAAGACGATTGGGCGTACGGCGAAAGGTTATGACGTCTAAAAAGCGGCTGCCTAGAAAAGGCGAAAAATGGGATCCAAGGATACATTTGAATAGAAGAAAAACTCCCCCCCTACAAATAGTTCGAGTCAGGAAAATACCGGAATCTAGTCCATTTAGTATAGAAAATTTGCGATTTTTTCAGCCATCGAAAAGTAGACGTCCTAGTGGAGCACAAAAGGGGTTTAACCGTCTATTTACTGGATTTGGCAGGTATGGCGTCGTGGAGGGGTACATTGATTTAATCAGTCCACATAGAGGGAAAATGGTATTGAAATATGTTGACAGGCGTGCCAAACCTTATCGATATGGAGCATTGAAACCGCGCCGCCGCTCCGTAAGGCGAAAAATGCGATAAACTATTCACAAATCCTTATTCACTTCCTCCAATACGGCCGCGGGGTCGAAATAGTATTGTTGGACTATTTTTTCCACGTTTACGGAGTCCCTGAGGTTATGGCGGAGCATCCATTCAAGTATTTTTTCCCGCACTTCCAGCTCTTGCATGATGCGCTGCTTGCTTTTTCCCGAGATGTCGGCCATGACCTGCAATAAGTGGGAAGGAGTATCGGTGCGCATGATAATGTCCGTATCCGGATTCCGTTCGAAAATATTGGCCAATAAAACGTTTTGGTCCAAATGCGAAACCTCCGCCAATTGGTACACTCTTCTCTTCATTCCTTCTTTGTAATCGTGCACTTTTTGTAATACTACAATCATGTCCAGCAGATGCAGTAGGCTTTGGGGTACGCTCATGGGTTCGGTCGTCAAACGAATGAGCATCTCCCGTGCGGTGTTGGAGTGCAGGGTTCCCAATATTCCCCCGTGTCCCGTGTCCATGGCCACGAAAAGGGTCTGCGCCTCTTCCCCCCTTACTTCCCCCAAAATGATTCTATCCGGTCTCATCCGCATGGCGTTTTTGAGCAAGTCGTTCATGCTCACTCCCGTCACGCTTCCTAACGTGGGTCGTGATTCCAGTGATATCCAGTTCTCCCTTCCCTTGAATTGCAACTCCGTCGTATCCTCGATGGTGATAATCCGTTCACGGTACCGTATGAGCGTAGTGAGGGCATTTAGTAAAGTTGTTTTCCCGCACCCGCTTCCTCCCGTGATGATGACGTTCATGGGGTTGACATTCATCCCTTCCACCATCAACCAAAGAAATGCCCCCAGTTCCGTTGAGAGTGTTCCATTGGCAATGAGTTCCACCAGCGAAAGGTTCTCGCTCGTGAACTTTCGGATGGTGAGGGAATGGCCGAATGGGGAGACCGTTTCGTACGTCGCATTCAAACGGGAACCGTCCGGCAGGCGTGCATCCAGCAGAGGGTCATGGTCGTGAAACGCCCTTCCCGCGTATTTGGCCGCTTTGGTGATGATGCGCAGGATGGTAGTGTCATGCGGGGAGACGACCAAGTTGGTTTTGCACATGCCCCATTTTCGGTGGTATACGAAAACGTTGCGCATGAACCCGTTTACCATTATTTCTTCCAATTCCCCATCCCGCATGAGTTCGCCCAAAAAACCATACCCAATTCCCTCGTCCAACACCCGTACGATGAATGCGGGAACGTTTTTTGCGGGGACGTTGAATTCCCCTACTATCTCTTCCAGTTTTTGGGAGAGCATTTTCCAATCCTCCTCGCGCGGGAGCTTCTCTACCAATTCCAATGAGTCAGAGAGGGATAGGATTTTCGTTTTGAATGCGCTTGGAAATCCTTTGGAAAGCGATGGGGGGAGATTGGCGGCCCACTCATCCGCATGCTGGCTCCGGTTGAGGGCGCTGGACAGGGCTTCCGCTATCTTTTCTTCCGCATCCCCCAAGAGGGTGCGCGTGACCGCATACGCATTGTAGGGGAATCCCTCCCGGATGATGGCGTGGGGTCCGCGGTCCAACACCACCCCTTCTACGGGCGAGAGGCCTGGGTTCATCTGCAAGCCGAAAGCGTCGGATTATATTAAGCCGATTGGTGGGTTGCATTTATGATTTCCCCCGCACTCTTGAAAAAAGTGCTCGCACGCATCACTCCCTCGGAGGAAGAGCGTGTTGTCGAAGAAAAAATGGTTCATGCCCTTCTTAAAAAAATAAAATCGTTAAAGGGGCCTCATATCGGAGCCATTTTAGCTGGTTCGCTTGCGCGCAACACGCATTTGAAAGGGGACCGCGACTTCGACATTTTCGTCTTTTATTCTCCCACTCTTTCCCGTAAAAAATTTGAAGTGGCGGGATTGAAAATGGGCCACTCGGTTTTTGATAAAAGTTTTCATGAAGAGGCATACAGCGAACACCCCTACGTGCGGGGGGTCATTGACGGATTCAACGTGGAAATTGTCCCTGCCTACCAAGTGAACAAGGCCGCTGAAAAGCTGTCGGCGGTGGACCGCACTCCCTTTCATGCGGCCTACATGCGAAAGCACCTCTCTCCCGTGCAGCAGGGGGAAGTGCGCCTCCTCAAGCAGTTCCTGAAGGGGATAGGGGTATACGGCGCCGACGTCAAAATGCAGGGGGTTCCAGGCTATTTAGTGGAGATTCTCATTCTTCAATATGGGTCGTTCGAAAAGGCATTGGAGGGGATTTCCGCGTGGCGCGACCAGAATGTGATTGACATCGCGGGGCATTATCCCGCCCCTTCCGACGCGTCATCTTCTTTTCAATCGCCTTTTTTTCTGGTGGTGGATCCAACGGACAAATCCAGGAATGTGGCGGGAGCGTTATCCTACAACCAGTTTGCGCGAATGATTCTGGCCTCCCGTACTTTTTTGGAAAAACCATCCGAGCATTTCTTTTTTGGGAAGCCCCGCTCCCATTTGTCTAAAGCGCAGGTCAAATCCTATTTTTCGGCCGAAGAGCTGGTGGGCATCCACCTTCCATATCCCCCCAATCTCCTTTCGGACGTGGCGTGGGGACAGTTGCAGCGTCTGACCAAGAAACTTTCCCATGGGCTGTCATCCCATTCCTTTTCGGTCTGCCGTTCTTTCCATTGGACGGATGGCCTGAAGGATGCCGTTATCCTGCTTGAGGTGGACAATCCCCTTCTCCAGAAATCCCAGACACGCACGGGTCCCAAAGTGGTGGAGGCGCGTCACTGTACGGATTTTTTGAAGGCCCATCCTTCTCCTTTGTCGGGTCCTCGCGTCGAGGAGGGGAGAATTGTTTTAGAAGTCCAGCGAAAAATAACGCACGCCGCGGACGCATTGCTTAACGAAGCCAAAAAGTCCGCACTGAACGAGACGAGCGGGTGGGGAAAAATGCTCCTCCGGGCAAAGCCCCTTTCCGAATCCCAGATTCTCTCCCTTTTTTCCAAAAATACCCATTTTGCATTCGCATTGAGCGTGTTCTTAAAAGGGAAAGAGCCTTTTCTCTGAAAAAACAGGCAAGGGAGAGATGTATACATGGTCGGCCTCACAACCCAGGTAGGTTTTGTCACGCGGAAAATAATCATTATGGGTGCCGCTGGGCGCGATTTTTTCGATTTTTACCAGTTCTATAAAGATAACCCCTTCTACCACGTCGTCTGCTTCACCGCGACCCAAATACCTGGCATTGCAGGCAGGAAATTTCCTTCCAAGCTGGCCGGAAAATTATATCCAAAAGGGATTTCCATTTTTTCGGAAGAAAAATTGACTGAGCTCATTCAGAAATACAAAGTGGATGAAGTGGTGTTTGCCTATTCGGACGTTCCCCATGAGTATGTGATGCACAAAGCCTCGGAATGCCTTGCGGCGGGAACCAACTTTCGTTTGCTGGGGCCCAATGCCACCATGTTGAAGAGCACGAAGCCCGTCATTGCCGTGTGTGCCGTTCGTACGGGAAGTGGAAAGAGTCAAACCACGAGAAAAATCGCCCAAATTTTCAAATCCCGTGGAAAAAAAGCCGTAATCATTCGCCACCCCATGCCCTATGGGGATTTAGTGCGCCAGGAAGTGGAGCGCTTCGCTAAATTGAGCGATTTGAAAAAATATAAAACAACCATTGAGGAACGAGAAGAGTACGAGCGCCCCGTGAGGGAAGGATTTGTCGTGTATGCGGGAGTCAATTATGAAAAAATCCTCCATGCGGCCGAAAAGGAAGCGGATGTGATTATTTGGGATGGGGGAAATAATGATTTTTCGTTCATTCAACCCAACTTACTGTTTGTCGTAGTAGACCCCCTCCGCGCGGGGGATGAAATGCACTACCATCCGGGAGAAACAAACCTTCGCATGGCCGATGTATGCGTGATAAACAAAGAAAATGCGGCTGATCCCACCCAAATTAAAGCAACCGTCAAAAACATTCACCATTTCAATCCGCACGCGAGAATCATTCATGCAGAATCCATTCTTTCGAGCGAATCCAACGTCAACTTGCGCGGAAAGAGAGTGGTGGTGGTAGAGGATGGCCCCACCGTAACGCATGGAGGAATGCCCTATGGTGCGGGAACCGTTTTTGCCAAAATGAAAAAGGCCGAAATTGTGAACCCCCGCCCTTTTTTGGTACGAAGCATTGAGAAAGCCTTTGAAAAATACCACCAATTAGACACCGTCATTCCCGCTCTTGGATATTCGAAAGAACAAATACGGGATTTGGAGCAAACACTCAATTCTGCAGAGTGCGATTACATTGTTTCAGGCACTCCCATTGATTTGCGCAATATTCTCAAACTTAACAAACCCATTATTCAAGTCAATTATTCCTTAAAAGAAAAAGGAAAATTCGATTTGAAGAAAGTGTTAAAACAAAAAGGGTTTATTTAACTCCATTTAACGATTTTTCTCGGCGGTTTACCATCTAAACGGTTATATATGGAAATACATATATACCAGTCAAGTCCATACTATTGTTATGGGACAGATATTGCTTTCACTGAGCGAAAAAGGGGAAAATCGTTTGCGTACATTGGCTGAATTGAAAGGGGGGAAGAAAGGTTCTCTATCCGAGACGGTAGAGCAGGCCCTCGAAGTATTCGAACGCGAAATGTCGCGTGAGGAAGCATGGAAAAGGGCGAAGATTTTAGCGGATGCCGATATTGATTTGGGGGTGGGGAAGTTTGATAGGAAAGAACTCTACAAAGGAAAACGCTTTGGTGGACACTAATTTATTGGTGTATTATTTTGATAATCGCGAACATGAAAAGCACCGTGTGGCCGTGTCTTTTATTAATTCCTTTGAAAATGAGTCGTCCCTTTTTGTTTCGCAGCAAAATGTGAGGGAGTTTGCAGCTGTTTTATATGAGAAGAAAAAAGTGGCGGTAGAGAGGGTTCAACACTATCTTTACATCATCCAGAGACAGTTTACTATTCTAGAGGAAAAACCGTCCGATGTCGTTCAATCCCTTGCATGGGCCGACCAATATGCAGCCTCTTTTTGGGATGGTCTCATCTCCTCAACGGCCAAGCGTTACCAAATTGCCACCATTTATACGGAAGATACAAGCGATTTTGCCAAAATCCCCGGAATTAAAGCCATAAACCCATTAAAATGATTTTCACACCCAACTTCTAGTAGTATATTGCCCTGGTATCGCCCCTTTTCTGAGAATATTTATAACGACTTAATATCACAAACTAAATAATAAGGGAACTTCACATGCAAAAAATCACTCCATTCCTATGGTTCAACACCCAGGCCGAAGAGGCCGTCCATTTCTACGTTTCACTGTTCAAAAATTCCAAAATTGAAAGCGTGGCACGCTATGACACCGCCGGAGCAAAAGCCGCCGGCCGAAAAAAAGACAGCGTCATGACCATCAGCTTCAAGCTTAATGGACAAAATTTTACCGCGCTGAATGGGGGCCCAACTTTTTCATTCTCTCCCGCCATTTCATTCCTCGTAAATTGTGTAACCCAAGAGGAAATTGACGGGTTGTGGAGCAAACTTTCCCGCGATGGAAATGCTCAGCCCTGTGGCTGGGTCACGGACAAATACGGCGTCACGTGGCAAATTGTCCCCCGCATCATGGGAAAATTAATGACCGACAAGGACCCCGTAAAATCTCAGCGCGTCATGATGGCCATGCTCCAAATGGAGAAATTAGATATTGAGAACTTTGATTAACCCTCTTTTTTTTCGATAGTTTTATTTTCTCTGATTGTTTTCTATTTTTGTATTCTTTTTTGTGGAGCGTGATTTCTGTG
>JAGVNS010000044.1 GCA_020053155.1 Nitrososphaerota archaeon | reverse complement strand
TATGCCGGTCGGCCCGCCAACAGCGGGCCGAGATATATGCGCGATTTATCACCAACAACCTCAAATTAGTCGAAAAAAGAGAGACTTTCAACTAAGCCCTTCTCTCCTACACCTTTAAATGCGCCACTTTTTTCCTGGAAAGCATATGGATGGAGGAAAGGTATGTCCAGTCGAATGGTAGAAGTCACGCGGTTAGACCCGTTGTCGGTGGGGAAAGTCAATGCACTATTTGGATTCATCGTGGGGTTGGTCGTAGGACTGCTCACCCTCATCACTTCGGGCATCTTGGCTGGGTATCTGCAAACATTGGCGGGAACGGACCCCGAGCTCATCGAACGGACGCAGCAATTGGGTTTCTTCGGCATGATTGTATTCCTCATACTGGGGGCGGTACTCGGATTCATCGGTGGAGCGGCAGGTGCCGTCATTTATAATGCGGTGGTAAAAATAATAGGTGGAATTAAAGTCTGGATTGAAGGATAATGCGTACATTCAACGTGGGGGTTGTGTCACTGTATGAGTAAACAAAAAATAGGAAGCACAAGCGACGTGCAGGAAGGAAAAGGAAAACAATACATGGTAAATGGTCAGTCCATTGCCGTGTTTCATGTAAACGGAAAATGGTTTGCCATTGGGGACAAATGCACCCATCGCGGGGGACCTTTACATCAAGGAGAAGTAGAAGGAACGGTTGTAACCTGCCCCTGGCATGCGGGACAATTTGACATTACCAGTGGGCAAAACCTCTCTCCGCCCGCCCCAAGCAAATCTCAAACATACAAAATTAGTGCGGAAGGAAATGAGTTGTTCCTGGACATATAAAAATTACTTTTCTTCAATTTGTCATTCTTTCTATTTCTTTTTTTATTTTTTCAAACATTTTTTTATGCCCGTTTGCATCAGGATGGAGTCCATCTGGAAGTTCTTGATTTTCAATAAGTCCTTTCATTGAAATAAATATGGAATTTGTTTTTGTGCAATGCGCGCGAATCGCACGGTCATATTCTTCAATTGCATTGTTTGTATACGATTTGTCAGGCTTCCAAGTAACGGATGTTGTCTTAGGCTCCACAACGGGGGTTATTCCCACCCAAACAATGCGAGGAGTGAATTCGAGGGCGATTTTTTGGAGCTTTTCAAGATTCTTTTTGAAATTCATCAAAGAAACCTCTTGATTATTTTTTTCTCGGCGGAATCGCGAGTCGTTTATTCCAATCGCAAAGACAATTATTTGGGGTTCACGGGCAATTGCTTCGACTTTCATTCTCTTGAGCAAATCAACCGTCGTATTGCCTGAAATTCCAAGATTGTGCACGCTCAAGTCGCTATTCTTGGCAGCAAAATATATCTTTAGGCGTGTGGCCCATCCCGCCATCTCGCTATCCGTGGATCCGGACGTAATGCTGTCCCCCCAAATGCAGATACTCATGCATGGTATCATTCCATGTGAAAATAAAAGACTTCGGACAAACGAGTTATCGCTGCAGCGATAACTCTACACCGGTGTAGCCGATCGGAAGCGGCTACGGAGAGAGTGGGAGTCGAACCCACGCATCCTTGCGGATCCGGTTTTCGAGACCGGCGCATTTGACCACTCTGCCATCTCTCCAGGAAGTGCTTAAATCAAAAGGGGTTCGTAATCTCTTTTAAACCGGGCCATAGGTGGCATTAAAAATAAGAAAAAACAAGAAGAAAACCATGCCCCCACGTTCTCCACGAGGAAGAGGTAGAGGTTTGGGTCCGAAACCACGAACACCTGTTGGCATCCCTCCCGGTCACCAATTTGTTAGAGGGGAAGGACCACCGCGCTTGCAACACCGATTGCTTCCTGCAGGAGTACAGCCGCGGTACAGGGGAGAAGTGGTTCCCCTCTCAACCATTCAACGCCGCACGCTGGAACAATTGGGCGTGCGAATCCTCGACAATGGATCCGTCATCTGGCCTGCTCCCATTTCAGTGCGGCAACAGGCCGAAGCGCGAGGAAGAAAAACAACCCCAGTGCGAAAAACACAGGGAAGAGATGCTACCGAGCGAGTTTTTGATCACGTAGTAGTAGGTTCAACGAGATCCCGTGAGCGAGTGTTACAAGTGGCACCTCTCCTGGCAGGTGTCACTCAATACATCATTGAAAGTGATGTGTCGGATCCGGCGACTCGCCGGCGTGTTCAACAAGACTTATCCATTATTGCGCAAGCTCTGAGAGGGACACGGGGAGTTACTGGGGAAGCACGCCAGGGAATTGTAGACGCGGTTGATTTTTTGGGAGAAGGGAGAACAGGGCCTGCCGTGCTAAAGTTATTGGCCGCCCATAATCATTTAGCCGATCGATTAAATGAATTACACGCTATCATTCCCCGCGTGGAGCGTAGATGTGATGCCATTAAACAATCCAATCGCGAAAATCGTGCTGATTTTAGAAAATGGGTGCGAGAATTGGATCAGGATCGCGACTCCTTGTCCCAATTCAGCCCCGATACGCGACGATTGGAACGAAGGGTTGCAGCATTTACCGTCCAATCGCGTGGTTTTTTGAAATTGGCGGGATACAATCGGCGAAGAGGCATTGATCAACTCGAAATTGGTGAATTGGGGCACATGCTTCATGCGCTAGCAAAGGAGTTTGCTACCATTACCAACGCCGAGCGAAAAAAAAGATGGAGTGCAGACACCGCTCCTGCTTCTCACTTGATTGTACGGATACGGCAGTGGGGGCATGTGCGCTACGCGCGAAGTTACGCACTAAAAACTGAGGTTTTACGTGAAGCAAGAAATTGGGAAGATACTCCCCGCCGACAATTGTTTGTGAATCAAGTGGAGTGGGCCGCCAACAATTTGAAATTTTGGTCGGAGGATCCAAACAGAGTGGCACTTATTTCCCCCTGGATGCGGGCGTTAGCGGAAGAAGTCGGTAAAGAATTCGCACTGAAAAAAATGAGTGTGGGGGTAAGCGAAGCCGCACGACTGTGTCGACACAATCATTTTGCACGTGCCGCTCGAGAGCTAGCGCTGTTGTTTCCATCCAAATCCGCGTAATTATTCGTTTGAATCGCTCGGGTTTCGTGGCATCGAAGGTTCTTTTTCTTCATCCGGGTTTTGCAATGGAATAGGTAATGGGGGCAGTGGATGCGCAGGCAGCAACGGGTTTTGTGCACCCTCAACCATGGTTATATCGCTTTCCTTGCGGAGTTTTTCTACCAATTGACTGGGGCCGCGCACCACGACGTTTTCTCTTCCCAATTCAAGGGTGAGCATGCCCATGTACGCACGCATGTGGGTGAAGGTGGCTTCTTGATTGGGGAGACGGGACAAGATTTCGGATAATTGGTGTACGGGTATTCCCACACGCGACCCTTTTGGACTGGTTGATAGCCCCGCAATGAGTGAATGAGAAAGGTTTTGGGACAAATCCAAATTGGGATGTTCTAACTGCACCTCTTCCGCTCCAGAAAGGGAGACGAGCGTGGAGAGCGTACGCGTGGCATCGGGAATGGTTTGAACATGTGCGGAAGGGAAGTTCATTTCGCGCAGCGCACGAATTTGCGTTTCGAGGGTTTTTTCCACATATGAAAGATGGCGGATGTTTTCCATTAATCCCACATGCACTTTATCCAAATCCGTCACCGAAAAATTAACGCTGGCGCGGGCGTTATCCAACAAGCGCGGGTCCATCTTCCCCCGCTCCAACAATACGGACAAATGCTGTACCAGAGGATCTGGATTGGCAGAGACCGAACGAATTTTCATCAATTGATTCAATTTCAAAATAAGTTTGTCATGCATTTTTACTTTGAGGCCGGCCATTCCCTTGTCGGTCAAAAACAATTGGTGGTCCTGGCGGTTGACCATCCCGAATGAAACGGCGTCTTTCAACACGCGCGAAAGGGCCGCACGCGCTGAATTCAAATTGGCATAATTGGGTGCCACTTTAGCGAGCAATGCTTGATAATCTATTCCCGGACTCTGCTGAATAATTAACAAAATACTGGTCTTAGAAGTCATGCGTTAATGGAACGCAAATGGGGAATAAAAAGGAACCCCGTTTCAAAAAATTTCAATAGGAATAAAAAGTAGTTAGACCATTAGTATAACATGAACTTGGATTCGGAAGTCGTAGTGGCCCGGAAATGGGGGCATTCAATTGGGGTAACACTCCCTGTGGATATCGTAATCCGCGAGAAGATCCGGCCGAACGACCGGGTGATTATTTGGGTGAAAAGGGTTCCTTTAATGAAAAAACTGGTCGGAACGTGGAAGTCCAAAAAATCCACGCAAGAATTAAAAGATGAACTCAAGAAGGGCTGGGATTAGGTTGGACTTCTATGAAATTTTTTGCCGATTCCTATGCACTCGTTGAATACTTCAAGGACCATCCCCGATATGTCCAACTAATTGATGAAAACGAGATCATGACGACGCTCTTGAATTTGATGGAAATGTATTACGCCGCGCTCCTCGAATATGGAGTAGAGCGAGCGGAGGAATATTTCAGCTCAACCAAACACCTGATGGTTGATTTCAGCGAACAGGATGTCAAGGAAGCCTGCTCCTTTCGGTTCGCTCAACGTGGGAAAAACATCTCATATGTGGATGCACTAGGGTACATGATAGCCAAAAACAAAAAAGCCAAATTCCTAACGGGTGATGGCGCGTTCAAAGGAATGGAAAACGTCGAATGGGTTAAATAGAACCGGAAGCGAGAATACGATCATGCCCTCCCCTACACCAATGCCTCGGAGCCGAAAACGACACGCGCAACGACCATACCAACAAGGGAGTGGTGTAGGGAGAGTCGGGAGAAAAAGTCCGTTTCGCCCATCTGTCAGAGCTCACCCAATTTTTAATCAAGCGGATTACAACAAGCTATTTGGACTCAAGAAATTGAGAATCATCGCGAAAAAATTGAAAGGCATTGCATACGTGTCCCCATTCAAGGTGTATGATTCTCCGGAATAATTCCAACCATCGCACGCCCTTAAATCGGAACGCATTCTCATTCGAACGGATGAGAAAGGAAAGCGATACTCGGCGTTGGATTGGACTGAAATGTCTCGTGAATCCCTGGAAAATCCGATCGAGGGACAAGTAAGAAAAGTAATGAGGGGCATGCCAATCGGATCGCGTACGAGATTCATTGTCCACCCCACGCGCTTGCGTTCTAGTGTCTTTTCAAAAGGAGTAATACGCATGAGCAGGTCAGGAGTACATGTCTATATTGATGCCGATTATGGGGGCTATCATTTGGAATACGACCCTTCGACAATGCAAAAGAGAATAGACACGACCCCTATTCTAATCGGTCCAAACTGGCCCGCTTTAGTGGAAAACGTTGGCCGCCTCATGCAGGCCATTCACGATTCCGGCCAGCTTCCTCTCCAAGGTGGAGGACGGCATTATGTTATACGTTTTCTCACGTGGAAGGAAGACCCGGCCCTGATTGAATTGTTCGATCTCAAAGAATCTCGAGAGTTGCGCCAGATTCTCCCCAAAAAAGGATAATGCTTGTTGGTGTTGTCAGAATAGTTGGCTTTGAGTCTTGAAAAAGCAACTCTGTAAGGGCAACGGCTACGCACCCCTGTCGCACCAACCTTTTTGGCAAAGGTTGATCAAAATAAACTTTAACAAAATTTAATCAAAAGTGGGGCTCTTTCAGGACCCCAGACTATGCACCCATGTCCACTTTTTTCATTCGTTTGGGGATGACATAGTAGCGTTTGGACTTACAAACGGCGCATTCGGCTAGGAAGGTAGGCTTTTTGGTCTGTTTCTTTACTTTGATGACGAATTTGGCCTTTCCCCCATACCCTCTCTTGTGCTTGCGGACGTTTCTCCTGGTTCCGATGGCCAGTGCGCGGGCCTGGCCGGGCTTGAAAAGCTTGAGTTTTTGGTTGGTGTGCGCATTGCATTTTTTACAGTACAACTTTTTGGCTTTAGGAACTTTCATACAAAATCACACGGTATGATGAAAGCGCCGAGAAAACGCTTAAAAATAAACCCCTCGCGCGTGCGTTTTGGGCGCTTTTTACGGCTAAAAAGGCTCTTTTGACGGCGGGCTTAAAAACGGCGCAACCGTCGGGTATAGGTTGGGGTTGCACCCCGTATTTTGGAGGTGGATGGAATGTTGGCACAACTGGGAGCGGCGCCATTTTCCATGCTGCGGCGTCCAAATCTCTACATTACCTCTTTTTTGGTTTCCGTGATACTGGGAATTATTGCTCTTTTTATTCAAGGTTATCTGGATGCCGAGCGAGGATTTTTACTCTCGGGCATTTCCCTCCTGGATGGGATTGCCGGTCTTGTAGGAGTTGTTTTGATGGGGAGCGCATTCATTTTTCTCCACGCGCGTGTGGCAGAGGATTTGGGAGACGCTTCCCCCCGTTCGACGGTCGATTTGGTCCGTGAATCGATTAAATTGTCGTTCCTGATGGTCATCGTAGGAATTTCCCTGATAATTCTTGGGCTGGCGGCCCTTCAATGGTTAAGCGGGGCGACGGGAATCGTTCAT
>JAGVNS010000079.1 GCA_020053155.1 Nitrososphaerota archaeon | reverse complement strand
GGTGGTGCAGGAGTCTCGTCTGCGGCCTGCACTGGGAGCAAAATCGTTTTAATCATTTCCTGGAATGCGGGCCGGGAAATGAGAACTCCCAACAAAACACCCGCAATCGTTGTGAGTGCGAACCCGCTCAATTTTCCTATGCCTGAACCCAATATCACGAGCGGGAGCATGACTGCAATTGCCGTGCTGGCGGAGGCGGCCACGATGAAAAAGGCACGCTTGGCGCGGGCCGCCCACCCTTTCTCGTCTTTTTCATACTCCTCCATTCCCTGCTGCAAAATCTCATCCGTCATGATGACTTCGGAGTCGACTCCCGTTCCAACTGCTGCCAAAATTCCTGCCATGGAGGCCAAATCCAGATTCCACTTTACTAACGCGGCGAATCCCAGAATCATGATGACTTCAGAAATTCCAAATATGCTGAGAGGTCCGAAAAGTTGCCACTTGCGGTAACGGAAAAAGATGATGATTTCAACCACGATGAAGGAGATGATTCCCATCAGCCAGACGCTGGACAAGAATTGCCCTCCCAATTCCGAGGAAACGGTCTGTTTGTTGATGGAAACAATGGGAATGGGAAGCGCCCCGCTCTTGAGCAGCACGCGCAAGTCATCCAATCGCTGCTTGGCTTCGGAGGCCGAGGGTGCGGTTCCCGTGATGACCAAAAAGGGCTGGGGGGTTGCCCCTTTCACGTCTTCGATGTAGGGGCTGTTGCCCGTGATTCCGGGGGAAAGGGAAATGACGTCCCGCAATCCAGAAACGGTCACAATCCACGCGCTTTCCCATTTTTCGGGAATGGTAACGATTTCGAGGGAAGTGTTTTCCTTAATCTGATTCAATACCATTGGGTCCAACGAATCGGGAACTATGATAGTTTTGACTTTTTCAGGGGGGTTCTGCACCAACGCCACTCCGCTCTCGGGAAGGCCGTTTTCATCCGTTTCAATCAGATTCAAATGGGCGTTAGCGAGGATGTCCGAAATGGATACGTCTTCAGGAATTGAAGAGGTAGTAGTACCCAGTTCGGTGAGCGAGTGGATTTTTCCGGAGTCGCTTGAGCGGACATCGTTTGGATAGACCACAATCACGTTCATGGGGCGGTCGATAAAGAAATACGTTGCCTCGCAATCGAAATCGGGCTGTCCGGCAGAAAAGCCGGTTTGCACGCATTGGTGGAATGAGGCTTCCGTGAATCGTCTTGCCGCTGCGTCATTCAGGAGGAAGGGAAGCGTCCACACGTAAGAGGTTCCTGTTCCCGAGGGGTAGGCGCCATACCCCTGTGCGGCATTTTCCACGACTTGGACGATTTGACTCCCGTCAAAAACAAGCTCTCCATTCAAGAAGGATTCAAATCGTCCTTGCTTGAGGAGGAGGGATTGGAGGTTCTCCACTTCCTTGGAGCCGGTTTCCGCCACTTGTGCCAGGATGATTTGGTTTCCCGTATTGGACACCGTCACGTCCCTGATTCCATTGGGGTTCAATCGTTTTTCCACGATGAATTTTACCTCACTCAATTCGACTGCTGTGGCGGGCTCGGCCAACTGCAGTTGGAACAGCGTTCCGCCAGAGAATTCGCTTCCCAATTTGAGGTTGTGCCCAATGGAAACCCCGTTATTTCCAAAATCGACATGTACGATGAGAGCCAGACTTCCCAGAAGAAAAAAGGCCCATAGAAGTATTTTCCAGTTGGTCCACCATCTTTTTTGGGCACTCATGCTTGTTCCTCCGACAAGGGGCCGTGTTTCTTTTCCCAATACCACAAGAGGATGGGGGCATTGGTCAGCCACGTGGCAATCAGGTCTCCCACCAACCCGAACAGGATGGTGATGGAAATCTCGAAAATGGTGCTTATTTGGGAAGACCATGAAACCACCAGCATGACCAGCGTCGCCCCTATCAGGGTAGAAGTGACCGTGAGTCCCGTGATCAACGTGTCATTCGCCCGACCCAGCACGGTCTTGTCTTTCCGCTTGAGCAGCCGCGTCGTGAGCAGGATGTCCGTGTCCACGGAATACCCCACCATCATCAGGAGCGCGGCGACCGTGGATAGGGTAATGGAAAAACCAAAAAGGGTAAGCAATGCGAGAGCGGTCAGCATGTCAAAAAGCGCCGCTTCCACTACCGCGAGGGAGGGAATGAATTCCCTGAAGAAGAGGAAGATGGTCATGATAAGGAGAATGATTGAAATAATGGAAACAAAGAGAGTGTTGGCCAAAAAGCTCGCGCCGAAAGTGGGAGTCACTTGCTCCACCGTGAACGGGGTGTCTGTAGGCAATCCAAAAGAGGAAATGAGCTTTTCCTGCACTTGCCCTGAAATTTTTGAACTCTCCCCATTCACTGAAAGAGAGGCCAATGTCACCAACTCATCCACACTCGCACCTGCTGGAACCGTTCCCCCCATTTTTACAACGGCCTCCTTCAACAACGATTGGGCTTTCTCCCCATTGTTTGATTTGGCTGCAATTCCCTGATCCAACAGCGAGCGGGCTTCGGAAAGGACTTTGGGTTCTGCATACTCAATGCGTGCGCTCACGCCAAAGGGACCCGTGACAATGCCCACTTTCACTTCCGGGAGATTGAGTTCATTCGTCAGCAAATTCTTGACCGGCTTTTCGGACAGTTTATCCGTGTTGACAACAATTCGCGTGCCTCCCACAAAATCCAATCCCAATGTCATGCCCGGGTAGACGAAAACAATGAAGAGGAAAAGAATGACCAGAACGGCGGGAACAATCATGAGCCGTTTGTAATTTTTATCGTACAATTTGATTGGAAAATTCATGAAAAGCCCTTTCTCTAAAAGGGAAGCAAAAGGCTTATTAAACGGCCATCGATGGTTTTCTTTTTTCCCAAAGAGGGCATTATAAACGCTCCCAAACCCAACTCCCTCATGCAATTCTACGCCCTGGAAGACCCTGAAAAACTGGTCGAAAACGCCTTCGCGTACGCCCGACGCAATGCCAAAACCAAGCGCACGCGCGTCAGCGTGATTCAACACCGCAAGGAAAAAGTGGTGCATCGAATGGAACTATTCCACAAATACTTGGACGACCAGCTCAACCACCTCTTCATCTCCATTCCCCAAATAGACAATCTGCATCCCTTCTACAAGGAATTGCTGCCGGAGACCATTGAAGTCGTAAAAATAAAGCAGGCCGCCTCCCAAATCGTAAGCGTCCGAAAATTGTTGAAAAAACAGTTTCACATGGCCAAGGCCGCCTTTTACCATTCCTCCCCCGACGCCCTTACTCACATGAAAAAAGAAAGCTCGCGCTTCTTCGGGCGTTCGGCCGACATTATGAAAAGTCTGAAAAAAAACGTAGTATTGTTGCGTGAAGCCAACCAAAAATTGAAGGAGGTTCCCATCGTACGGACGGACATTCCCACCCTCGTACTGGCGGGCTTTCCCAACACGGGAAAAACGACCCTGCTCAAACGCCTCACGGGGGCCAAGGCCAAAATTGCCTCATACCCATTCACGACACAATCCTTACAACTCGGATATTTCTCCATGCGCTACCGCGAAGTGCAAGTCATGGACACCCCCGGCTTGCTGGACCAAATCAATCGCGAATGGAATCCCATCGAGAAAAAAGCACTGGCCGGATTGAGACATTTGGCTACGGCCGTGGTATTCGTCATCGACCCCACTCCCCATTCAGGGTATTCTATCGAAATACAGAATCAATTGTACGAAAACCTGCGCACCCAATTCAAAGTACCTTTCATTTTAGTCCTCAACAAATGCGACATTTCCTCTCCTGAACAATTGGAAGCCGCGCATGCAATATTTGGAGTGGATGCCGTTCGAGAAGGAGAGGGAATGGAAAGCTCTCTCAAGGATAAAGTGTGGAGAGCACTCGGATTTGGGAGATAGCCCGGTTTTCCAGCGTTGACCCCCGTGCCTTTAATACCTGAATGATTTCATTGCTTCAGCGTCCTTTCATTGGACGTGAGCCTTGACATCGGCGATAACGTATTAATTGGTCTGTAAGAGGGTGAAAATATTCTATGCCCAAAAAGAAAGTGGATTGGCAAAAGGTAAAAGTGGACATTGAGGCCATTGCGGAGCTCATGGGAGTCGTGTTGGAAGACAACGCGGTTCCACGCAACATCCGTTCAGCAGTGGCAGAAGCGCAGAAAGTCATTCTCTCTGCCACCGAAGACGTGGCCTTTTCTCGCGCCATCTATTTGCTGGATGACGTGTCCAATGACATCAATCTCCCCACCCACTCACGTACGGACTTGTGGACGATTATCTCCGAACTCGAGGCATTGAAAGAAAAGTTCGGATAAGATGACCGTGGAAACCAACACTCAAACCAATGAAGAAAGAATTTTCATTCCAACCACCCAGTCTTCCGACCCCAAATCCAGCGTCCTGGAATACGCCCACCAAAAAGGGCTGATGGTCCAACCCAGTGCCCTCGAACTATTAACAATCCAACCTGATTTTGTTTTCATTCTCGATGCCCTTGCCCGAGAAAACACGTTCATGGTGACGAAAGCGCAGGTGGAGCGGAAAATACCCCCAACACTTTCCATCCACTCTACATCTCTTTCAACCTCGCCTGAAAGCGTTCCCAGCAAGCCCAAACCTCTTGCGGCAGAATATTCTCCCAATTTTAGGATTCTGGAACACTTAAATTACAATGGAAACAGCGACTCTAAAGGGAAAGCGCTTGATTTTCTTCACTTATTCCAGGATAAATACCATTTTCTCTCGGACGAACTCAAAAACAGGGGATACCAGCCCAAATCCCTTTCCAAGGTTGATAGGCAGGGTCGTGACACGGAATTTGAAATCATTGTGATGGTATCCGAAAAAAAGGTCACTAAAAACGGACACGTCCTTTTGGCGATTGAGGATTTGGAGGGTCATGCCAAGGCTCTCATTCCTTCTTCGGACGCCGAATTGTTGGAGCGCGCCAAACGAATCACGGAAGATGACGTCATCGGCATGAAAGTGAAGCCCTCCCGCACGGGAGAATTGTTGATCGTCAAGGATTTTTCGTGGCCAGACTTGCCCCAGAGGAAGCCCAAAACAAGTGACATCGATTTGGGGATGGTCATCACGAGCGACATTCACCTCGGGAGCAAGCTTTTCTTGCGGAACTGGTGGGAAAAATTCGTTTCTTGGATGAATGGCGAAGTGGGAACGGGGAAAGAGCAAGAGCGAGTGGGAAAGCTGAAATATCTGGTGATTGCGGGGGATAACGTGGATGGAATTGGGGTATACCCCAGCCAAATAAATGAGCTTGAAGTAAAAGACATTTATGAACAATACAATCAATTCCAAAAATACATCCTTACGCTCCCCGAACACTTGGAGATATTCATCACGCCTGGAAACCATGACCCGTGCAGGTGGCATGACCCCCAACCCCCCGTGTTGAAAGAGTTCGTTCCCCAATTGTATCGTCAAAAAAACATCCACTTCCTTCCTTCTCCTGCATGGGTGGAAATGGAGGGGCAGAAAACCCTCATCTACCATGGGAGCGGGCTCATTGGTACGATGTTTGCGCTCAACATTCCCCCCACGAAGCCTGAGGAGGCCATCAAGGAATTGTTGATTAAGCGGGATTTAATGTCGGTGTATGGAACCAAACACCCATACGCACCCGAACCCAAAGCGTACATGCTCGTGCGCGAACACCCAGACGTATACATTGGGGGGGACAATCATTACAATGCGTACGCCCAATACCGCGGCACTACCATCGTGAACAATGGGTGCTGGCAAACCACCTCCGCGTACGCGGCAAGCAAAGGATTCATCAACACTCCGGGAAGGGTCCCCCAGTTTTCATTCAAGACCGCCACCTTGCGTGAAAGCCGCTTTGACAAGGGAGAGACTACCGCCCTGCTTCCATTGGAGGGAAACCCCTCATGACTATCAGCCTGCTTCCAGGTGTTCGCGCGGACCCACGAACAAAAGAGTATTTTGACCATCTCGTGAAACAAGTCAATGAGCAATTCATTCTTGCGCAACAGGCACGCGCCACCGGATTCGACGTCAACCCTGAAGTGGAATGCATTCCCGTGACGGATTTGGCCGACCGAACGGAGAAACTGGTCGGACCCAAAGGAGTGGCGGAGCGCTTCCGCTTCATTGTGAGCGGGGAAAAAGACAGGATGAAAGCCATCTTCCGCATATTCAAAGAAATAGTACTCGAGGAGGGAGGGTGGTATTCCAACCCTGATATGGAGAAGCGTGTGGAGCAAGGAATCAAAACGAGCCTCGTTATCATGACGGAGGGAGTGGTGGTGGCTCCCTTGGATGGACTCCCTTACGTTAAACTCTCCCCCAATCCAGAGGGAACAAAATACGTGGACATCTATTTTGCTGGACCCATTCGTGCGGCGGGGGGAAGTGCGGCCGTGCTTCCCCTTATTCTGGGGGATTATGCACGGGTCCTCTTAGGCCTATCCAAGTACCAACCCACGCATGATGAGATTGAGCGGTATGTGGAGGAAGTCAACACCTATCAAACGGACGTGGTTTCCAGACAAATCAAGATGACTCTAGATGAGCTGCGCGTCATTGCGGCAGGGTGCCCCGTATGTATCAACGGAATTCCAACCGAAGAACTCGAGGTCACGGCGTGGAGAAACATCCCCCGCATTCCCACGAATCGCATTCGGGGGGGAATGGGGCTCGTGGTCACTGAAGGTTTGGGGCTGAAAGCGCAAAAAGTAATGTCGTGGGCCAAACAATTAGGATTAGACTGGACTTTTTTAGAAAAAATAATTAAAGTAGAAAAAAAAGCCGACCAGGTCATTGAACTGAAACCAAACTGGAAATATTTAGAAGGAGTGGCGGCCGGAAGACCATTGATAGCCTACCCCTCCGAATGGGGGGGTTTTAGGTTGCGCTATGGCAGGAGCCGCAACACCGGTTGTGCGGGGAAAGGGGTCAACGCCGCATTCATGTATTTGATGGATGAATTCATCGCGGTAGGGACGCACGTTAGGATAGAACGGCCGGGAAAGGCGGCGCAACTATTTCCAGTTGACACGATTGACGGGCCCACGGTCTTGCTCAAAGATGGGAGCGTGAAACAAATCAACACCATCGAAGAGGCCCAGCGCGTCCACCCTTTGGTTGAAAAAATACTGTTCGTGGGGGATATGCTCGTAACAGTGGGAGACTACCGAAAGGCCGCCCACC
>JAGVNS010000072.1 GCA_020053155.1 Nitrososphaerota archaeon | reverse complement strand
TGGGGATGAGTCATGCCTCGTAAATCTGTTGTCATTCGTCAAATTGCACACAAGATGAAAAGTGGAGAAAAACGAGTCACGGCCACTACGAGCGTAATTGGAAAATCCATTAAATCCCAATTTCGAAGTGATGACTTCATTGACTTAGGGGTGCTGGGGCAAAAAGCATATCCTCTCTCGTATCGCCGTTCGTCGGTACGATGGATGAGGGAACGCGTTACACAAATGAGAACAGCCAAAAAACGCGTATTTACTCAGAAATGGTTCAATCCAGTCAATCCTGTGCTGGGGATAGTAGTGATTCAGCCCGAATTATTTTTCCGCTCCCGTGAAGTCCTTTCATTTTTACGTGAACACGGCATTGAAATCATTTTGTCTCGTTCGCTCGTTTTTTCTAGGGGGCAACTCCTTGATGTATATGGAAACCGTCACTTGAGTCAACCCACTTTTGCGGTCGCGGCGTCCAGATTATTGAGCGGACCCAGCCGGGTTGTGGTGTTCAAGCACCCAAGCAAGAAAGAGTATGTTGGAATGTCTCGTTGGCTTAAGCACCTTGCAGAGACTCATCCTCCTGAACATGCCCGCATTTTAAAAAAAATGGATAAATTTGGGCTGCAGGGACATTTTGATCAACTGATCAAGGGTTCAAACAGTAGTGTGGACCCGGGGACCATTCGCGCAGAAATTTCCAGGAAACATTTTACATCCGAGCGATTTACTCGATCTGTTCGAGATTCAGAAGCCGATGCCCTGGATCCTTTCCATTTTTTTCAACGTCACCCTGAACTCGTAGATACCAGCCTAGCAGGGGTTCATTCTCCAAAAGATATTGAGCTTGAAGGTCATGCATTAGCTCTCCTTAGCCAACGGGAGCTAAAATGGATCGATGCCAAAATGAGTGGTAAACGATGAAGAAAAGAGGGGTATTTTCACGCAGTCGAGGGGTAGACGAATTCAACAAACGATTCAAGAGTATGGATTTAGTACCGCGTATCAGTGAGATTTCCCTCCAAAAGAAGAATTTGCGCTTATTGGAAATCGGGTGTGGAGAGGGACGCCTTCTAATGGAGCTAGCGAAGCATTTTCCCGATGCTCAATTAGAGGGGGTGAATAAGGAGCCGTGGATCGCAATGCGAGGTCGTCAGAGTTTGAAAAAAACGGCTTTATTTTACCACATTTTTTCCGCTTCTGAACTTAAAAGGGTTCATTTTCCATCGATTCATTTTTGCGACGCTAAAAAACTTCCCTTCCCATCCAATCACTTTGATTTTGTAGTAAGTCAGGTAACGTTCCCTCATATAGAACGAAAAGATCGCGCAATCGAAGAGGTGTGGCGTGTGCTCAAAAAGGGCGGCGTAGGGTGGATTAATTTTGATTATTACAACAATTCATACCCTCCCTCACTCCAACCCCCCACCCCCCGCATGGTGATATGGAATGGTAAAAGGAAACAATCGCTCCAATTCATTATCCAATCAAAAAGGGCAGAAGGATACCATATTCGATTAGAGGTCTTGAGGAAAGGAACCACCATTTTATCCAATCTCGTCATGCGCAAGAACACGAGCAAACCCCTATGTTTGGATTTGTCCTATGATACCTCTTCTTCCATAAGTCTGAGTAAAATGGCCAGAAATGGTAATTTTGACCCCATTTTTTGGGGCCATCAAAGCGTTTTCAACATAAAAAATTGATAGTCTTAAAGCCGTTTTGATGGGGTATCTGTTGTGAAAGCCCCCATTAAGAATCCAAAGCAATTAGCCCGGTTTAGGGAGGCATGGGAAGCACTAGAGCCCGTGGATCCAACCGTGGTTAAGCTCACGCTAGTAGAGCGATGCAATGCCAAGTGCGGGATGTGTTATTACTGGCGGAAGGATAAATACAACGAGCTCTCGAACGAAGCGGTTGTTCGCTTCCTTGAAGAGGCACGCGGAATGGGTGCACGAACGGTTGTTTTTTCAGGGGGAGAAGCCACGTTACGTCCAGATATCGCCTCGATTATCAAAAAAGCAAGCACATTGGGATATTTTACGGTGCTATTGACCAACATGAGCTTGCTTTCCAATGAACGGCTAGACAAGCTTATCGCAGCCGGACTGGGCAGCCTTTCTACCTCTATCGATGGCTCTGAGGAGTCGCATGATAAAATCCGTGGATTGAAGGGAATGTATCGTAAAATTGTAGGAAGTCTGTCTTACATCGCCCAATTAAAACAGGAAGGGAAGGCCAAATTATCTGTGACCGTGGCATCTGTGGTTACATCCGAAAACTATCAGAATATCCATGAAGTGCTTTTGTTGAGGAATGAGCTCATGATTGACAGCTTCCGATTCTACCCCATTCGTGAATATGTAGGACAAAAACCCAATCCAGAATTACAATTAACTGGTGGACAGCACGCTCATTTTATTCAGTCGACCATCGGCAATATTCAAAAAACGGCTATTCAAGTTGGGATGACTCCCGAAGAAGCGGAAGAATTGACACACCGATTCTATGTCAGTGAACCTTATCTTCCGTGTTTTCTTCCGACTTTCCATACATCCATTGACGCAGATGGAGAAGTCTTTCCGTGTTGTCATGCAAAAGAGTACCGAAATGTCGAGTTTGTGGGAATGGGGAATGTTAATCAACAATCCTTCAAAGAAATTTGGACTGGAGAGAAATATCAAACTTTCAGGGAAAATATCAAAACAACCCCTTATTCATTTTGCAAGGAGTGTATTTATACTCGATTTAACAGGGATGTGGATGAAAAACTCAAAGCCAAGTAACCGGCCGCGTGTCGCCATCATTTTGCATAATTATGATCCTTCCCATGAAGGGATGTCTATCTCGGTTACGCGATTGGCTGAAAATATGGGGGATAAAGTGGACTTGCATCTCATCATGGGCTACCCCACTTCGGATAAACTCGATTTTTTGCGGACCACAATCCGCACGGAAAAAAAGAGCACATATTTTTTGCATCGCATCCATGTCAATCTAAATGAGAAAACAACCGACTATGTTTGGGGGCTTGAGAATCTTTTTTTTGCTATAAATAATCTGCACGAGAAATATTCATTTGATGTTCTACATGCCTATTATGCGAATCCTGCTGGGTATATTGCCACACTTGCGGGGAAACGAAACCACATTCCGGTGGTTGTTGGAATACGTGGCAATGATATCACACGAGACGTTTTTGTCCCTGAAAAGTTTGGATGGACTAACTGGGTTTTAGAGAATGCCGACCACCTTACGTTTTTGAATGCAGAATTACTATCAATTGCGGACAGCATCTCCTCGATAGGAAAGAAAGGGGAGGTGGTGACAAACTCGTCATATTATCCATTTGAGTTTAAACCAAAAAAGAAGGGAAATCGACCCTTCACACTTGGATATATCGGAGATGTCAAGCGGAAAAAAGGATTTATTTACTTATTAGAGGCCCTCACTCGCGTGAGTCCAAACGTCCACCTGGCTGTCACGGGTAAAGTGTATGATTCGGAGAAGAAAACCTATGGCGATTTCATTCGGAGAAATAATTTAACTAAACGCGTTCGCTTTACTGGGGAAGTAGACCATGAAAAACTAGGATCCTGCTATGGGGCACTCGATTGTCTAGTCCTACCGACCATCGCGGATGGCTGTCCAAATGTTATCTTCGAAGGAATGAAACTCAAAGTCCCTATTATTAGTACAAACAACACTGCTATTTCCCAGATCTTAAAAAATGGAAAAGATGCCATTCTGGTAGAGGCACGTGACACGGAGGCGCTTGCGAAGGCCATACACTTCGCTCACCGAAACCCATCAAAAATTAAAAAAATGGCTGAAAATGCATTCAAACGATTGGATCAATTTGAGGTTGAAGACGAATGCAATAGCTACCTCCGTATTTACCGAAGATTGATTGGGAAAAAACATGAGTAAACGAACGATTTCTCCAACCTATTTTTTTTCGCCCGACCTTGATGACATTCTTCAAAAGAATAATGTTAGGCAGCAGGATTTCTTGCAAATCCTT
>JAGVNS010000020.1 GCA_020053155.1 Nitrososphaerota archaeon | reverse complement strand
TAAGTATTTGAACAATTGAAGGGCTTTCCTTACAAAGCCAAGCTTTGTGAGGCATCGCAAAAGCGTTGCTTTTGCAATGTTGCATATAGCAAACCGCCCTAAAAAAGTTCAAAAATAAAAACGGTTTGCTATAACTGAAACTATGTCACCCACGAATTTTTCGTCGACCCATCCCGGACGGGCTTGGGTCCATCGGGATTGCGGGATTGACGATATTCAGCATACGCTTCCAGGGCCTCTTTGGGAATGCTCGCCGTAACCTTTGACAACACCGCGTCAAAGTGCTTTTTGGTAATGAGAGTGGATTTCATTCCGGATTCGCTCAACGCCAAAAGAGCGGCCTCGCGAATAAGATTGGCCAAGTCCGCGCCCGAATATCCTGACGTATGCTTGGCCAAATCAACGATGGAAACACCCTTCGCCAGGGGAACGCCGCGCGTATGAACTTTCAAAATGGCTTCGCGGGCTTTTTCATCCGGAACTTTCACCTCGATGACTTTGTCAATCCTTCCCGGGCGCATCAGTCCGGGATCAATCAAATCCGGGCGGTTGGTGGCGGCAACAAATACCACGTCCTTCAAACTTTCAGCCCCATCCAGTTCGGTGAGCAGCTGGTTCACTACCCGCTCTCCCACCCCTGAATCGCCCATTCCACTTCCTCGAATGGAGGCGATGGCGTCAATCTCATCAAAAAAAACGATGACGGGAGCCACTTGCCGGGCTTTTTTGAACACTTGACGGATGCCTTTTTCGCTTTCTCCAATCCATTTTGATATGAGCTCAGGCCCCTTAATGGAAATGAAATTAGCCTGGGATTCGGTGGCGATGGCTTTGGCGAGAAGCGTTTTTCCCGTGCCGGGGGGGCCGTACAGCAATACTCCGCGCGGGGGACGAATCCCCATTTCAATAAATGCAGACGGGTATTTGAGCGGCCACTCTACCGCTTGCTTTAATTCAGCCTTAACTTCATCTAATGCACCTATATCATCCCATTTCACATTTGGGATTTCGACGATGACCTCGCGCAGTGCAGAAGGTTGAATCTCCCGCAAGGCATCCTCGAAGTCCTTCTTTTGTACTTCCATTCTCTCCAATACCGATTCGGGAATCTGCTCATCTTCCAAATTGATTTCGGGCATATACCGGCGCAACGCTTTCATTGCCGATTCTTTGGCAAGCGCCGTTAAATCGGCCCCCACAAATCCATAGGTAATGCCTGCAAAATGATCCAAATCGACATCCTTAGCCAACGGCATTCCCCTCGTATGGATTTGCAAAATTTCTTTTCGCCCTTCTTTATCAGGAACCCCTATCTCAATCTCACGGTCAAAGCGACCCGGCCTCCGAAGTGCTTCATCCAAACTATTTACCCTGTTAGTAGCCGCAATTACGACCACATTTCCACGGGACTCCATTCCATCCATCAATGAAAGCAATTGCGCTACAACACGGCGTTCCACCTCCCCAATCACTTCTTCTCGTTTGGGGGCAATCGCATCAATTTCGTCAAAGAAAATAATACTGGGGGCGTTTTCCTCGGCTTCTTTGAATATTTGCCGCACGCGCTCTTCGGCTTCCCCCACAAACTTTGAATTATGAAGCACCATGAGGCTTGATCCACCCAAAAAGTTGCTGAATGGTTCAACGCTTAAATCATATAACTCTTTTTCTCCTTCACTTTGAATGGATTGAATACGCGCCCAGCGAACGTTGGCACTCATTATTTTTTGTAAGGCGGGATCGTGCCCCATCAATCCATTAATTTCGATGAGTTTTCGATAGGTTAATGGATCTCTCCCCGAAATGTAGCGCTCCGTCGGCCCCTCTGGAAGTGTTTTCCCATACACAAGCCCTTTTGCTTTCTTAACAGACTGAAGAAGCGGCCCAATGGGGGGAACATTCAAATCATCTCCCATTTTTTTCCGTTGACCTATCCATTTTTTCAAACGAGCAAACTTAGGAGTAGTAGAGTCCATCTGTTGAACAAAAAGCTCGCGTGAACGACTGCCCAAAAGTTCCAAACAATGCATTAATCCTAAGGGGGTTTTCCATGGAGTTAATTTGGCAAAAAGCCCCATCTTTCGAAGTAAAATGTTCACATCTCCCAGAACTGTTTTGGCCTTTGCATACAAGCGAATGGTCGGATATTCATTTCCAGACAATCCAACCGTACCGTCTCCCTCAAAGTAACCCTGAATAAAACCTGCCGTTTCCTTTTTTGTTAAACCAAACATCCATGTTGGTAAATGATAATTTCCTTTGGGACCCACTGGGTAACCCAGCACCTGGATGAAAAGAGAGCGTAACGTCCGGGAATAGACCGCAACTCGGTCTTTCTTGATGGTACCTTCAAGTCCAAATAGTTTTTTTACAAGGACATTGAATTCTTTCTTAAGAGTCTGATCTTGGTTTGAAAATTCAAGCCCATCCCTTGCAAGACACCCTTCTGAATACATCAACCCCATCAGACGCATGAAATCGGGAGAAGTTGAATAGGGAAAAGAGGTGAAACCGGCATTATGAACGGGTTGACCACTAAAAATTCTAACATGGTAATGGTGTACGGTTCGCTTTACTGTCGCTTTTGGATTATTTTTGATGTCGCTTAAATCAAATGAAAAAGATTTTCCTTCTGGAAGCTCGCTTGCACACGCCACATAGTCTCCTTCTCGCAGGTTTCCTGCCGTTTTCCACGACAAATTACCAAATGCATCCAACATCGCGAAAGGCTGGTTGCTGGAAACAATGATTTCGTCGCCTAAATTGTTTTTTACTCGAAGAGTGGGAGCTTTGAGTTTTGTAAGATGGGTTATTTTCCCTTTTTTTACCTGCATTGCATCGTCTAAACCATACACGGAAACGGGTTCACCCAACTCAACCACTTCATATTTCCCATCCATGATTACTTTTCCTTTCTCCTTGGCCTCTTCAAATAGCGATTTAGCCGTTTTAGCCCCTTTTGGATTCGTCAAAATAGGGGTGTCCTCTCCAACACACATAATGGCGGGGGCGGAAACGGAAATGAAATGGGTTTGAGTTTCATTCGCCACGGCTTTGGCCAAAAGGGTTTTTCCCGTTCCAGGGGGGCCGTGCAAGAGCACTCCTTTTGGGGGCTCAATTCCCAACTTTCTAAATAGTTCAGGGTGGCGCATGGGAAGCTCAATTAATTCGCGAACTTTATCTACCTGACCCTTTAATCCTCCCACATCATCATATGATTTTTTGGGAACCCCTTCCAATTCCCCCTTGATAGGCTCATCCTTGAGAAGGAACTGGGTGAAATCAGTGACTTTAACGATGCCCCTGGGATTGGTTTCAACCACGCGATAAATGAATCCCGAACCAAAAACCGTAATCCAGACGTTATCCCCCCGTGTTAAGGGCCGGCCGATAAACGTTTTTTTGAGAATGCGTTCGTATCCCGAGGCGATGATGTGCACATCCTGCGTGGGAGCCAGCACGACCTTCTGCGCTTCCTTGAATTGAGAAGGACGAATGGTGACCTTTTCCCCCAAATTGACCCCGGCGTTGTGACGAATCAAATTGTCCATGCGGATGATGTCTTTCCCCTCATCCTCGGTACGGGCCGGCCAAACGATTGCAGCGGTTTTCTTCGTCCCTTCAATCTCAACAATATCCCCGGAAGTGATTCCAAGCAACTGTTTGGATTTCCTGTCCAGCGTGACAATATTTCTCCCCACATGCGTGGGAGAGGGCTCTTGGACCTTCAACACGACCTGCCTCTTGGGGTCAGGAGAGGAAGCCGTAATGTTGGGTACTGGAAAATTGGACATATAGGAATAGGGGCCGGACACCTTTTTATATCCCACCAAAAAGACACCGGAGAGACCTATTTTGAAGAATGGGGTTTGAAGGAAAACTCCCCGGGAGGGAGGGAGGCAATCAATTCGTCGAGGGAAACGGAAACGGGAATAGGTAAGCGAGAAAGAAAGCGTGCGTAGAATTTGGCAATGTCGGATTTTGATTTTTCACCCGGAGCAATTTCCATTACGTGTTGGGCATGAACCGAAACACAGGAAAGGGGGCCGCAAATAATGCGAAAACCGTCCTTCACTTCCTGCACCCCCCACCCCAATCGCAAGGAAGGGTCAAACCATTCTCTTTCCCCATAAATCATGAATGCCCCTTTGCCTAAACTTTCCCCGGAAGGGGCTTTCTTGCTGACTTGGGAGGGAGAAACTTTGTACACGCGCACGGAAAACAATCCCTTTTTCCAAACGGAAGAAAAAACGCCCGCAAAGGAAGCGGCGTCCTCAAAATCACCCTTCTCAGGAGTTTTTTTCTCCACTTTTAACACGCAATGAGGAGCCCCATGCGTGTCGGCGTGAAAATACCAATCCTGTTTGTCCAAATAATGTTTTACTATCGACTCATTGGAGTGTGCATCCCTCCCCCCAATCACCAACAATCCGTTTTGCGTGAAACACCAGCGAAACTTTTCGAACCACTCTTTGGGACGGCGAACTTCGGGGCCCTTTTTTTTCATGGAAACGGCTTGTTTTTCCAACTCCTCCAGCTTTTTCTTCACTTCCCTCATCCCGGCGCCCGTCCCCTTGACTTTTTCCCTTAACTTCTTGGCCTCATTGAAAAACGACTGCGCATTCTCCTGTGCCGACTTGCGCGTGTCAAGGATGATTTTCATAGGGGCTTCGCCTTCCTAACGGGGAGTTTCCTTTTTGTAGGTTTGGGAGAAATGGGAGGGTGGTGAGGAGGGGGGCCTGATGCAACGGACGGAATTGGTGGGGAATGAGAAGAAGAATGGGGGTGGGGGGTTGATGACCCCGAAAATGCGGCGGATGCAGCCGCGGCTTTCTCTGCTTGCGTTTTTTTCCACGCATCCTTGCTCGCACAATCATAGTTAAGGCAAATTTCCATTTTAAAACGACTCCCCACAAGACGAACCATGGGCGTGTTGCACGTGGGACAATTTTTGTGTGCCGGAGAAAGGGTTCCTTTTTGGGGCAACGAATAGGTTGTTTTGCAATGGGGGTAGTTGGAACATCCCAAAAAACGCTTTCCCGTTGCACCGGCCTTGCGAATAATCAAATTTCCCCCATCCTTTGGACAAACGGCCAAAACATCTTTATGAACGAGGGCTTTTTTGAGTTCAAAAGAAATGGCGGATTTGTTTTCCAACAACTGGTCTAACACCCCGTGAAGCATTTTTCGCGAATCCTCCACGACAAGAACTTTGGTCTTATTCCCATTCGCTACCCCATCCATTTCGTGCTCCAATTCGGCCGTCATTTTGGGCTCCGTGACAATTCTGCAATGTTTCTCTAATGAATCAATTACGGCAAATGCTATTTGATTTGGTTCGATTGATTTTATTCCCGTAATATACTTTCTGGCAAATAGTTTTTCTAAAATAGAGTGACGGGTGCTTTTTGTTCCAAGATTTAGCTCCTCCATTATTTTTAGCAATGCCGATTGGGAATAGCGCGCCGGAGGTTGCGTTTCCTTTCTTGGCATGTCCATTTTTTTCACATCTACCATTTCTCCCTCTTTCAGTTTTGGAAGGGCGATTTCCTGGAGGGTAGAGAAAGGATAGGCGGATTTCCATCCGGGAGAAAGGATGGTTTGTCCAGTTGCAATAAAAGGTTCTGTGTGAATGTCCAATTCCACGCTCACGTTTTCGGTCTGCGCATCCGGCAAAAACGTCGCGAGAAAACGACGCGCAACCAAATCGAACAACCGCCACTCTTTTTCGCCTATTTTTGATTGAGCGGGAACTTTAGTCGGATGCACGGGCGGGTGGTCGGTCGTATTTTTATCCCCCCGAGAAGGGTTGAGGGGCTTGGAAAGAATTTGGTCTACAAACTTCCTGTATTCGGAAAACGTGCCGAGCTCGTTTAACAATTCACGCAAATCCAATGTGTCGGGATAAACGGTATTATCCGTGCGGGGGTAGGAGATGTACCCGGACATATACAAACTCTCTGCGATATTCATGGCTTGACCCGCCGTCATCCCCAATGCGGAAGCGGAGCGCAAGAGTTGAGTCGTATTAAATGGAATGGGCCTTGGAATGCTCTTTTTACGTGTAACAACTTTGACCACTTTTCCCTTTTTAGCATCCTTCACTTTTTCAAAAATAGATTTAGCTTTAGCCTCATCAAAAATTTTCCCTCCTTTGTGAAAGGCTTCAAACTTTTGCGTCTCTTTTTCGCAATGCGCGATGATTTCCCAATACGGTTGTATTACAAATGCGAGGCGCTCCTTTTCTTTGTCAACTATCAACCGTAGAACAGGGGTCTGAACACGCCCCACGGAAATAAATTCTTTCCCCATGCGATTGCTCATAATGGAAACAAATCGCGTGAGAGCGGCCCCCCACACCAAATCAATTTCCCTTCGGGAGTCGGCCGAATCGGACAAATTAAAATCGACTTTCACTAATTCATCAAAACTTTTTACCAATTCTTTTGGAGTCATGGCCGAAAAATAAGCCCGCGCCACGGGAACAATTGGATTCGTCTCCTGCAAAATGCGCAGGGCCTCTACTCCAATACTTTCCCCTTCCCTATCCGCATCGGTAGCAATAATCACTTCTTTCGCCTGCTTGCCCATTTCACGCAGGAGGTTGGCGATGGGGGGGTCGGAAGGGAGATATAGAATGGGGGCATTTACTAATTGCTTCAAATCTGTGCCTCTCCAATAACTATACTGCTTTGGAAAATCCACCTCCACAATGTGACCGCGCAAGGGGATAACGGCGTACTCTTCATTGTTGCGCGAAAAGGAATAATATTTGGCAAACCCCCTGGTTTGCATGCGAACACTTTTTCCACCCAAAATCTGCGCGATGCGCTCTCCGGCCAAATTCTTCTCCGCGATGATGAGATGCATAGCCCTTACACATACCAAAAGTGGTTTAAGCCAGTGCCGAAAAACAGGTAATCAAAACCGTTTTTGGAAGGGGGTTGGAGGCAAGGCATTCGTTTTCTTTATTACCGATAACACTGGAAGAGAGCGGATTTCGCGCACCCCGTCAATTAATCCTAAATCATCCAAGAAACGTTTAACATGGGTCATGTCGGAACCAATC
>JAGVNS010000148.1 GCA_020053155.1 Nitrososphaerota archaeon | reverse complement strand
TTTCATATTTCAATAAATAGTCTAAAATGGGATTTTTCTTGATTATTGCCCTGTCCATGATGTCCACCCACATGATTTCTGCTATTTCGTCATTTGGGACGAAGGGGGATTCCTTTTTCAATTTGCATACGACTGGGATTAGAATAATATGGGTGTTGTTCTTCTTGCTGATAGATTCCTGCGTGATAATGCGTTGGGAGATGGATTCTACCTCGACGTCAAACCCCGTTTCTTCCTTAACCTCTCGTATGGCCGTCATTTCGATGGATTCGCCAAAGTCAACCAGTCCTCCCGGGAATTCCCAGGCTGGTTTCATCAGTGAGACTCTTTTTTCTTTTTTTGGAAAATGAATTTTGACCTTTGCTGGATAAAATCGGCTTGGATTGTGTTTTGCGAGAAGGATTTTATTGCCTTTTCGGATAATCGCGATTACTACGGTTATCTGTTTCTGGTTCAACTCGTATGATTTGATGCCGGGTTTATTTTTTTGAAGAAACTGAATGCATTGTTCTACCATCGACTCCTTTTTCCAATCAATCTTTTCCTTGGTAAGCCTTGCGATCGTGTGTTTTTCTCCTTGGGGGATGAAAACAGACTCAAAAGGGCGATTATTCATCACCCCATCTTTTTGGGAAATCGTCCCCTGCGTCTGTTGGTGAAAAGTAACTGGTTTTTTTCCGGGTTCGCAATAAGTGAGAACCTCTTCCATCTCTGCACTCCTATTTTCCATCTGGCTAAAGAGTTTTTTCCATTCTAGGGAAGTGAACCATTGGGACATCTGCCGAGAATAGGGCCCAGGAAACCCCCGGAGGGCATGGATAGACCAATAGGTATCGACCTTGATGACCGGCTTCAATAGCTTATAACTTGCATCCCGCGCAGCAAGTTCCGTTACACGTCGACCGTCGGTGGATTGTATTTCAGTGATGTCAACATCGGCTCTGACTAGTTCAATTTTGGCCCTGCTGAATCTTGATTTCAAGGAACGGAATGCATCGTCATCCGTGGCCGCACAATAGAGTTTCACTACCAAGGAAATCTAGAGGAGTTTTTAATAACCCGCTCTTTCGAACGCTTTTTGAATCAGCCCTGGAATTTTTTGGATGATTCGTCGGTTTTCCGAAAGATAGTAAGGCGGTAAGTGGATTGTCCGAGCGAAAAAAGCATCGCTTGTACTGAACTCAGCCGAGGTTTGTTTTAGGGATTTTTTAAAAAAAAAAGGTCGTTTGGTCGTATCAAATGGGGGGTGTTGATGCAGGGGTCGACACCCGATGTCCCGCTGAGGGATAGCATAATATTTGAAAGACTTCCGGATTTGATCCAATTTTGATTTACGTTCTTCCTCTATTTTTATGGGAAAGCTATAGTACACGCGGTCCGAAACCGATCTAGTCATTGGTGGAAGACTCAGCTTTGGGGTTTCGGATAGAACATCATGTAATAATGACATGTTTTTCTTTGTCTGACTAATTAATTTGTTCACTTTTTTCAGTTGACTTAATGCAATGACTGCACTCAAGGGATGAATCCGATATTTTGCACCATACCCCATATCAGCAAACGCCCTTTCAGGTGAACGGACCTCTGATTTTGCCCTTTTTCCGGCATGACCTAGCAGGAGGGCACGCTCATAGATTTCGCGATCATTCGTGATAATAAATCCACCTTCCCCACCATACAATAACTTATTTTCCTGTAGACTGAATGCCGCAGCAAGTCCAAAAGTACCCACTTTTTTCCCATTGTACTGAGCTCCGAATGCTTGGGCTGCATCTTCAATGACAATAATTCCATACTTTTTAGCTATGAGCATTATTTTTTCCATTCGAGCCGGACACCCATAGATGTGTGTTACTACGATAGCTCTGGTTTTGTCTGTTATTTTTTTCTCTAGTTCTTGATAGTCAATATTTCCTGAATCATATTCGCAATCACAGAGGATTAGCTTGCATCCAATCAAAAAAAGCGGAGATACGGTTGCGCGAAATGTGTGGTCCGGAACGATAACTTCCGAGTCCTCATCTAGTCCTAAGGCGAAATAGATTGAATGAAGGGCAGCTGTCCCGGAGTTGGTTAAAAGGCAATATTTGGCTCCAAAATAAGCGGCTAATTTAACTTCTAACTCTTGCACGACCCCGGATCGATCATAAATGGAAAGGGGTTCCCCTGAATGAATATAGTCAAACACATCTTGGGCTATTTCCTTATTTGCAGGGGGCCAAATAAACGAGTTTCTTTCATTCATCTCCACTTTAATGGGGTGCAGTTAATATTTGTTGGTATCCTCTCAGGAGTCTTACTCCCCCATCACCACCACATGAATGGGTAGTGTTTTTTCTAGTCGTTCAATGGAATTTTCCCACATTCTAAACCAATTCTTTTCCTCGTTTAAGGGAAACCCTTCCAACAAATGGTAAAAGGGGGAAACCAGTACGTAATGGGATTGCTGCACCGTTGGATTTCTTCCAATATTTTTGAATAACTCTAACAAATCGTACGCGCGGTCAATGCGTGTCACGAAAAGGTTTTTCAGGATAGGCGCTAAATCTTCCCGCGAAAAAAGGTACTGCGAAAGGGTGTTTTGGCAATCAATGTAGGTGATTTTCCGCTGGTGGTGTTTGGTTTCGGTGGTAATGAAACGCGAAAGGTTCTTTTCAAACGCCTCGGGGGTTTTGCAGGGGAGATGAAGCATGCGTTGATGAATGATAAAAGGTGCTTTTGCTTCTTTCGGGGGGGTGAACCGCCAGTAAGCATTGTTTTAAGCCGGACGATTCAGGGGGTAGTATGCCCTTTCTTTCCAAGCTTCAGCAACATCTCGACAAAATGGTTACGGAACTAAAACGCAAACGTACGATTGAGGGATTTTTGAATTATGGGATGGTGTCATTTGGCCGGAAGAAAGGAGACTATTTGGTTCGTGCCACAGCCAAACCCCTTGCGGAGCACAACTATTTCACCGTGCGCTATTTGGCACTCATCGACATTCTCATTTTGCTGGGATTGGTCATTGGAATTTTAGGATATCAAATAGGATGGGGTCTGGCGATCCTCTTTTTTGGAATTGCCGTGATGGTGTTTGTGGCCAAGCGAGAATTGGAAAAACGAGCAAAAATGGTAAAAAAGTCGGTTCGAAAGCCCGTGAAGACAACCGCACGATTGGTAAAGAAGACCCCTATGGTTCTGCACAAGCTCATGAAAAAGGTCGAAAAATAGCCCTATTTCTTTAACAATTTGAATGCATGCGTCCAATGGTTATTGAGGAATCCCCAGCGTATCCATAGCATGGCCAAATCTTCAATCAAATAAGATTGGGTAATGTCCCCCATGTCATGAATGGATTTCCATCCCCACTGTTCGGCAAGCGCGGTGATTGTTTTTTTGGCGGTGTCATCGTTTCCGGCAATGAATAAATCCGGTTGTCCTTCCTGTAACGTAGGATTGCACATGTAATTCGCGGGAACGCTGTTGAATGCTTTAACGACCAATGATTTGGGAAGCCAGGACTGAATGGTCTTTCCCGCGGAGTTAGGATATCCAAATCCGGGTTTGGGGGGAAGAGTAGGGGAGTCAACCACAAGGGGATTGGTCACGTCCAATACCACTTTGTTGGCAAAGTGTTCCTTTCCTGCAATGGTAATGGCGTTTTCGGTTCCCGACCATTTGGTACATATTACGAGTAAATCTCCAAAATTGGCCGCTTCGGTATTGCTTCCCACTAAACCATTGGGACCCACTTGCTTGGTCCAATCCTTGAGTTTGGTAGGTTCCCTCGAACCTATTTTTACTTGGTAACCGGATTTGGCAAATCCCACTCCGAGCGCTTGCCCTACCGCCCCGCTTCCGATGATTCCAATGCGCTGAGGGAGTTGTGTCATTTGCATGCCTACGCAATCAGAGTATATATGGGCATTGGAGACCGTGCTCAGGTTTTCCGCACCCACCCTTCTTGCGCATTGAGTTCAAGCGAATCCCCGTTTCGAAATGTTTGGGTGGCATTCCCTGTTCCAACGAGACAGGGTTTTTTGAGCTCGCGTGCCACAATCGCCGCGTGCGTGAGCACGCCACCTTCATCCGTGACAATCGCACCCGATTTTTGCATCCAGGGAAGGTGTTCCGGTCGCGTCATTCGGCAAATGAGAATCTCTCCTGCCTGAATCGAAAAGTTCTCGCGTTGATTTTCGAGAAGAATGCGTGCCACTCCCTTATACGTTCCTGGAGAACCACATTGTCCACGCAAAACGCCATTGGTAACCACTTGAGTGGGTGAAATAAATTCCGGTTGAAGCGAATAATTTTCGTACAGCTTTCCAAGGGTGTGATTGTAATCAATAAACCACAACCCTACGTCCTCATTCGTAACTGTTTCAAAATATCCCATTAAGTAATCGTGGGAAAATTCCCCACGCATCTTTTCCACTACTTTTTTCTGAGTTTCCTTTCTTGGCACGTGCAAATAGTTTGTAATGCGTTGAATTTCGGCCTTTGCTTCGACATCATTCATGGAGAGTTTCCATTCGCGAGCAGAAAAAAGATAGCCAAATTGAATGATTTTCCCTTCCGAATGAAACCCTTGCGTGAGCTGGTGATGTCTCCCGTTGATAATCTCTCCAAAGATTCCGTTTTTGTTTACCACAAATATAGTAGATGTTGTGTGACAGGTCTTTTGACCCCACTTTTTAGTGGGAAAGCCCCGTTTTTTGTTTGTGCGAAAAACGGAGGGTCTTTCCCATGAAGTATACGATTG
>JAGVNS010000150.1 GCA_020053155.1 Nitrososphaerota archaeon | reverse complement strand
TTGGGCACAAATTATTTGTATTTTACAATTGCAAATAGTTTGGGATGAACCAACACTTTCACATTCCACACATAGTGCAAAAGATTCGGATTCCTTTTTACCACTTAAACTTGTTGGCTTCTAACTTTTCTCTTACAGCCAGAAAAATAGAAATCGCATTGCTTATTCTTTCCTTTTTTTCAAATAATAACGCTGCATCATGAACTGTTTGTGCGCCTCGAAGATCCACATTTAACGCGTTCAAACTTGTGCGCCTGACCTCAATTATGGCGTCCAACTGCCGAATAACTCTTTCTTTCGTTACATTATTGTAAGGGGGTCTTAGCGAAGAGTGATAAAATTCGCCAGGGCGAAGAAATGTTTGCATAAAACATCCTTGAATAATCATGTTGGCATAGTGTAACCGCTGCTCATGCGATAACTCCACCCAAGGTTTCTTGGATCCTCTTTGTTCCAAATAAACTACACGTGCTTCAGGGGTCAGGTGTGACACAGGGGCGTTTTCTCCCTCGGCAGTTTCTGAATGAAAGGGATCCTTTACTATATCATCTTCGACTATTCGGAATCGCTTCAGCGTCTCCTCGTGCTGTCCTTCTGACCCTTGAGCGTGTGGAAAAAATAGACGGTGAGCGCGAGCAATCAATCTTTCTCTGCGAGGTCTTTTAGCCAATTTCATCCCCACTTGCTCAGCGTGCTCTGCTTTTCATCTTCGGGCATTTTTCCAATTTTGTTGAGCGCGTTGGATACGCGCACGCGGTCAAATCCGTGTTTCTCGCAGAAAAAAGAAAGGGCTTTTTCCCTGTCCATGTGCGTTGGAGGAATTTCCTGAATGTCATTTACGGCCGGATGCAAAAACAAATCCTCCACTTCTTTCCAATTGTATTCTATTTCGGTTTTCAATCCCCGAATAACTTCCTCAAAACTTTTTTTGTCTTGAACGGCCTTCAATGCTTTTTTAGGGCCCACCATTGGAATTTTTTCATTAAAATCGGTGCCAATGAGCATTCCAATCCATACTAATTGCTTTCGTGAGATGTGCAGCTCGTTTAATACGTTGTCCAACACCATTTTTTCGGGTTCAATGTTTACGTATGCGTTTCGATAAGGAAGTTTTCGTTTACCGGTAATAGCCATATTGCGGATAACAATAGGGGTTCCAAACAACAATGAATCGTAATCCTGTGTGCACGCCGCATAGGCCAATTTTTTTTCCACGAGTTGAGCGGCTTGGGATTCTCCTTCCTGTTTGGCTTGAATAATGGGAAATCCCAAATATTCCAAGGCAGTGTGCGCTTCCTCAATCATCTCGCGATTCAAACTTACGGCACGCGCGCCCATCATCCTTGCGCGCTCCAAATCCCCCGCTTCAATGGCTTTTTCCATTTCCACTTTCGCGGCGGTGCGAATCGCATGGCGCTTTTCCAGCGTGGCTTTTTTGAGGGGATGCGGTTTTCCATCAAACACAAAAACGGGTTTGATTCCCGCCTCCACCAAATTGGAAGTGCGGTAAAGCAATCCCGCCAAGTGACTCGTCACTTGCCCATTCGCATTCATCAAGGGTTTCCCCTCCGGCCCGCGGATGGAAGAAAGGAATTGGTAGAGAATGTTGTGCGTGTCCACCCCAATGACTTTTCCCGCCAAATGAGGCAAATCAATGGTTTCAGTAGTGATTAAATCCCCAATAGCGGTGCCCATGAATTATGCACCTCATTTCAGCCTAAAAACCTGCCCGGGAGGGATTCAACCAATAGTTAATGTAGCAGTTGGGGGGGGATGAAAAGGCATATTTATATAGAACATCGGACAAATAAATCATTTCATATAAATTTCGCATGGTCGACGGGTGAGCCTATCCCCAGATTTTATGCCGATCGAGCGTCCAAGGGGTGGAAAACGGATTGTCCGTTTTTCCTCCTCCCCTTTTTTCTTTTTTATTCCTTTTTTTAACAAATGGTTATGCGAGCATTTTATCGCGGGGTTCGCTTTCCAGGTCCATTCCCGCGTTGCGCGACTGTAAAAAGACAGAAAGGGCGCTCGTGAAATGTTTTTGGTGGATTTTGGACGCGTCCTCGCGCAACGCCAGCATCCCCGCTTCCCCGCAAATGGATTTCAAATCTGCCCCCGTCAATCCCTCGGTCTTCCCCACTAATGGAAAAAAATGGACATCCTTGTGCAAATTCATCCCTTTGGTGTGAATCTTGATTATTTTTTCGCGCCCAGATTTGTCCGGCAGGGGAATTTCCACAATCCTATCAAATCGGCCCGGACGCAGTAAAGCGGGATCCATCACGTCAATCCGATTGGTTGCGGCGACAAGCTTTATATTTTTCCGCTCCCTAAATCCATCTATTTCCGCTAAGAGTTGAATGAGCGTGCGCTGCACTTCCCGGTCTCCCCCGGAAGTGTCATCGGTTCGCACCGTTCCAATGGCATCTATTTCATCAATGAAAATGATGGCGGGCTCTTTTTCTTTGGCGAGGGCAAACATGTCGCGAACGAGCTTGGCCCCCTCCCCAATGTACTTGTGCACCAATTCACTCCCAACCAATCCGATGAACGAGGCCTTGCTCTCGTGCGCCATGGCTTTAGCCAGCAATGTTTTGCCCGTTCCCGGAGGGCCGTGCAACAATATTCCTGAAGGGGGTTGAATTCCTAAGCGTTCAAACTTCTCGGGATTCGTCAATGGCAAAATGACGGCTTCGTGAAGCTTTTGGATTTCCTTGTCCAATCCCCCCACCATTGAAAAGTCTTCCTTGGGACGCTCCACTAATTCCATGGCTTTGGCCCGCGCATCTTTGGAATCGGGAAGCACTTCCAATACCGCCAAGTTTTTTTGGGACATGGCCACGCGCTTCCCCACTTCTTTCTCGCTTAAGGGGGTGGAAAATTCACTCGCCACCAAAAATTCGACCCCGTTGGAATTGCGCACGATAACCTTTCCCTCATTCAAAACGTCTTGAATCGTTCCCACCATCAGGGGGGGCATTTTGAACCGCTCCAATTCGGCTTTGAGCCGGCGGATTTCCCCATCCATTTGCTGGGTTTTCTCCTCCATGGTGGAACGGTGGGATTGCAGCGTGCGCACCTGTTCTTCAAGCGTGTACACGTAATCGTAAAAATTGGTGACCCCTTTCCGGGAAACCGAGATGGGAACCTCTGTTCTCCCTGGGTTGATGACTGAATCACTGTCCATATCCGCCATGATGAGCCCTACTAGTGGTGGTTCACGAGACTTTATATACATTGAGTCTTTTTTCTTCTTTGGAAAAAATCAAAGCAATCCGTTTCCCTAAAAAAGCGGACAAACCTGAAAATTATTCATGAGCGTGCGTTTGAATGGTTGAATTATTCGGGTGGATTGCCCTCATTTTAGTCGTACTTGCTGGGGCCACCTTCTTCATCAAAAAATACGTGAAAGGGGCGCAGACGTGGATTATTGTTAGCATGGTGCGGTTCACCAAGCCCTTGAAAATTTTTGATTTATTTGTAAAACACCCAAAGTGGGTAAATGCACTAACGGATATTGGCCTCGTGTTGGGGTTTGGGGCCGTGGCCATTGATTATTTGTGGATGCAAAAGCGCCCCATCATTCAACGATTGATTGTTTTCATTGCCAGCGTGGCCGTGCTGGGGTTTTTCACTTCTCTCATTTTTCCTACTGAAAATCCAATCATCCCCATTCCCCCCCTCATTACCCACCTATTCTTTGGGGTTTTTGGAATGGCTGGGCTCATCCTGGTGAGCTTATTCTATTCAGGGCTGGACATCATCACCAAACTTTCCGCAGGAAAAAACGCCTGTGCGGGAGTGGCTCCGGTTATTCCGGGGGTGGATTTGCCCAATTCTCCCATTTCCGTTCCCTTGCATGCGTGGCTATCATTCGTTATCATTCTCATCATTCACGAAGCCTCGCACGGATTCGTGATTCGAAAACTGGGAATGACCCTCAAAAGCTACGGGCTGCTCCTGCTCGGATTCCTTCCCATAGGGGCATTTGTGGAGCCGGATGAAAAACAGCTCAAACAATTGGAAAAAAAACAACCCAAAGAAGCACTGCGCATGTATGCCGCAGGGCCGGCGAGCAACTTTTACTTTTTTGTACTGGGGGGAATCGTTTTCGCGGCATTAGGGGGGTTATTGATTGGCCCCGCGCTCATGCCCCTCCTAACAAACATCCATTTACAGACAGTAAACGGGGTGGAAATAAGTGAAGTGCAGGAAAAAATAGACATTTGCGGGACTGAATTTGAAGCGCCTGCTCATGGAGTATTGCAACCCGGCGACCAAATCCTTTCCGTGGATGGGAATCCCACGCACATGCTGAGCGACTATTCTCTTGCGGTGCGGGAAAAAGAGAATTATACTCTCACCATTATGCGCAATGGAGAGACTCAGGATTATTCCTTTGAACCCAATGAGTTGGGAAGGATAGGGATTACGGTCAGGGAAATACCCAATCCGGATTACATTCCCCCATTCTGGTATGAACCCTTGCGCACGGTACTGGGTTTCATTGCAGGCTTCCTGGGTTGGCTACTCCTGCTCAACTTCCTCGTGGCAACGGCCAACTACATTCCGGTTGACCCCTTTGATGGGGGAAAAATGGCCAAAATACTCGTGGCCCCTTACCTCGGATTTATGGGATTGAGTGAGGAAGACACCAAAATGCTCGTGGGAAAACTGTTTGGGTTGATATTCCTCGTTTTAGTAATCATCAACGCAGCACCTTTGCTGATTGTGAATCCTTAAATGGTAAAGGTTTCTTCATCCATATGATGCACCCATGGATTCGTCGGCGGCCGCCCGGAACAAGCGTCAACATTGATCATGACGAGATACAATTCAATCAAAATAGAAAATCTTACTAAGGAGGAAAAAGAATTATTTAAGACGGATAGACAACGTCAAATGGAGATACTCAAAAAAACCGATTATAAAGAAAATGACTTCCTCCCTGGCCTAAAGGCCAGGGTATCCCTTTAGAAGTCGACGAGTTGGCTCTGGTCCGCCTGTCGGCGGACGTAATCTACAATCGTGTCCTTGTCCACGTCCCCGACGCTACGACCGCACTTTCCTCGACTCCAGAAATGACCCTTCGGATAACGCAAACGAAAATTGGGAAACTCGTGCAGGATACTATGCGCGCTCGCCCCTTTGAGCAGGGCGAGCGCTTTAACCTGGCTCATCGACGGATGAACGGATACTAACGCGTGAACATGGTCCTCCATCACGGATAACTCAACAAACCGAATACTATGTCTTGAGGCTGCGGCCTCAAGGGCTCGCCTCACGGCCAGCCGATATTTGGCTTGACGCATGCACTTGTAACGATACTTCGTCGCCCAAACCAAGTGATAAAAAGTCTGATAAACTCCATGGCTATAGCTATCTAAACTCATAAGCGAAACGCTCCTGCCGACTCCAAAGCGCGCGGTCTCAGCCGCGCGCGTCGGCAAGAGATACTCAAAAACTCACCGAAATAGAAACTATCGGCCTAAAGGCCGAGGTATAAAACCACAAGACCCGAATCAATTGCCCAGCCCATTATTTGGAGTAGTAAAAAACTATATCAAGGTTCTCAAAACCGGAAAAAACTATTTCGATTCTTAGTAAGGCAATTTAAAAAAAAGAATAAAGGAGGGGAAGCAAGTTCCCCTTCCTGAAAAGAAAATGTTTGGGTACCGTTTACGGTACCCATTCGTCGGTGTGGCCGGACGAAAACGGCCATTTATAGATAATTAATTCCGTATTCACTCTGCGCCGATCTTGCGGTGGCGCGTCGGTCGTCGTTCCCGCTCTTCACGAAGGGGCTTTTTACTCCCGTGAAAATGGTAATGACTTCTATTTTGTTTTCATAGGTGGGGTCCACACGCGCTCCCCAAATGACAACGGATTTTTGGTCCAATTGTTCGGTGAGCATGGTGCCAATGGCATTGGCCTCTCCCAACGTCAATTCCGCTCCTCCCGTAATGTGAATCAGTGCGCCTTTGGCACCCGCAATGTCCACATCCAATAAGGAATTTTTGAGCGTGTCATCCACGACTTCATTCACCTTATCGACACCCTTACTCTCTCCTACTGCAATCATGGACAAGCCGGTGCCCACCATGACGGAGCGCACGTCCGCATAATCCAAATTGATCAAGGAAGGCTGGGTAATGGTTTCGGTTATTCCCCGAACGGTTCGCGCCACCAATTCATCCGCCACTTTAAAGGCATCCTGAATGGGCAAGTTTGGTACGAGTTCCACCAAGCGATTGTTGTCAATGACAACGACCGTGTCCGCGACGTGGCGCAGGGCTTCAATTCCCTCTTCAGCCTTAATCGTACGCGCTTTTTCTAACGCAAATGGGTAGGTGACCATGGCAATGACAATGGCCCCTTGCTCTTTGGCAATCTGCGCGATAATGGGGGCTGAACCCGTTCCCGTTCCTCCACCCATTCCAGCAGAAATGAATAACATGTCAACTCCAGACATGATTTCTTCCAATGCTTGGCGAGAGACTTCGGCAGCCTTGGCCCCAATCTCAGGGTATCCACCGGCACCCAATCCTCGGGTGACACTCTTTCCAATCAAAATCTTGGTAATGTTATCATCAATAATAGACAAGTGCTGTTTATCGGTATTCACCGCTACCAATTGGGCGCCAGCGATTCCCATGTGAGCCAATCGGTTGACGGCATTACATCCCGCTCCCCCGGCCCCAATCACCATAATCTTTGGCTGACCAAATTCTTCAAATTTCTCTTCTTGCTTAGGCGCATGCGCTGTAGCGCTTGAAATAACGGATTGCATCTGAGAAAACCCCCTGTTTTATTTTTCACGTGAGTGAAAACAGTAGGGGTTCAAACCTAATTGGACTTAAAATACCTTTTCTTTTCCAAATGGAGTATGATTAACACTTTGTTTGGAAAAAAGCAAATGTTTTGCACCAATTTGGTTCAATATCGTCACTAAACTGAAAAAAAGCGTTAATTATGTCCAAATTATTCATGTAGAAGAAATGGGGGGTTAAATGGGGCGCAGTTATCGGTGCGGAGCAATTCATTCTCATAAAAACGCTTTTTTTCGGAGGGATGCAATATGAGTGAAAACGGCCTGTCGGGAAATATCCATCCGTACCTGGATTTGCCGACGGTTTAATCCTTCTTTTAGGAAATCTACAACTTTCCGTTCGGAAGGGGTGAGTGCAGTCCTATAACGAACATTCTCCCAAGGGGTATCACGTGGCAAACCCAGTTCTTGAACCCCCCCTAAACGAACCAATAATACGGTGGGAGAAGAGCGGCGAAGTGTCTTCTCTTCAGCGCGTTTCTTGAGAATAATTTTTTTGATAGCCCTGGAAGGATAGAAACGACCTAATCCATGTGTAATCCATTTTCTCCAAAACCACTCGAGTTCATCCATGGTTTTAATATCATTTGGGATTCGAACGTGCACTGTCTCATTTCCAATAATGTCTAATAGCTCATCCCTTAACTCATCGGGTGAGATTTCGGATTGGGGTATTTTTCGAAAAAACCATTCATCCAGGATTTCCACACCACTATTAAATAGTCGGACTCGAACGGCATCGGACAGATTATTTTTAGGTCTCGTACTGGGCATAGTCCGGGCTATCTCATTCCTTATTTTAGCCAGTTGGGCTGGAGTGCGAAGCGATTGTGTTTGGATAATTTTCAGAATATGGTTTTTATTTGGTACTTTTAACCATTTACCCCATTTTTTGAGCAACTCATGCTTCCGTTTATGCGATACCGAGGAAAAGAATCGTTTGAGGTATTCTCCTTCTTCGGCGACCAGCGCCTGATGGATAGCAACGCCCGAATGACTGGGGGCAAGTTCTCTGATGCGCCAAAGCCAATGTAGTTTAGGGTGTTCCACCAGCCACTGGCGCTGCGGATCCTTTGCGAGGGCTTCCAACAACAATAACCGTTTGGAAACGGATCCGTGATTGCTTGCATCGGACAATAGAACAGAGTATCGCTCAGACAATCCGGTTCTTTTTTTGATTTTCGACCAACGGGTGAAACGGACTAGCCGGGAATGTTTCAACAACCCTTTCCGCCAACGTTCTTGAGGGAGGGGTAATACTGTTCGTTTAGGAATCCATATCACCCCATCCCCATCTTATCGAACACACATTATTAAGCATTTCAACGCGTAAAGTGTTCGGGCTAGGTTGGTGGGATAGCCGTCCACCCCCGCGCGAAGCCGGCTTCATGCGCGAATCGAATCCCGGACGCAAAGGACGCAAATGATTTTCGCCGTTAAGCGGTGTTTGCCGACCTTCTGTCCGGAAAGATGGCCCTATTTGTTCAACCCCGCCAGGCC
>JAGVNS010000098.1 GCA_020053155.1 Nitrososphaerota archaeon | reverse complement strand
CGCCACGCCCACCATCCCTATGGCAAACGGCCAACTCAACCCATCTAAAATGGAAGGAAGAATGACCAGGAGAGGAAAAAGAGAAGGCAATCCAATCCTAAAAAGGAAAAAACCGATGAGGGCCCCTACCAAGAGGTCAAGAAAAACCAATGGAAACCATCTCCTCCACGACGCACAACTTCCCTTTGGGGGTGGACTCGATGCGTGCCAAGACGCGGTAACGGTCGCCTGAAAAAACGGGAATAGTCAAGGATGGATGGCGGTGATAACAGGTGATTCTACCCCCGTTCTCCAATTCGAACACCAATGCGCTCCCCGAAAAATGGGGGCTTTGAATGATTCCTTCCAATTGCACGTTTTGAGGGAGGAAAGAAAGGGAATGAATTCCAGAAACGCTCGAAAGAACGAGAGTCGAGGACGCGGCACTCAACTCTAAGGACAGCCCCATCATCATGGCGATAAAAAACCACCAATAGACATTCAACGCATCCATGATGCGGGTATGGGTATACCCAAACGAATTAAAAACTAGGGAAAAAAAATCAGCAGGATGCCGAACACTCATTGGTTGAATTGTGGTCCCAAACGAATGAAACCCCACCAAAATACCCGCCAGGGTCGATTTGGGAGCAAATGGACGCACACGCTCCATCGTCCAGTTCTTGGCCAATGGATGAATCTAAAGCACCTTTTGTGCGCACCGCAACCGACAAAATTTTGGGAGGAGAAGGAGAAACGGACGCGGTAATGGAAGCGATTTTCACCAGATGAGTGTTTTTCTCCACAAAAGGAAGGACGGACAACTTTGTTTGGATGGCCGCATTGGTCCGGGTCTGGTTCTCAAGGAAAGGAATCCCTATCATCAGGCCCAAAATGAGGGTAAACCCTATAATCATGAGGATTTCCAAACTGGTTTGGCCGTGCGAATCCATACGTTTCAGCCCGCATTCACGTCAATAGTGTACAAGGGGGAAGGACCCGAAAGATAATCCACCCCCACCCAAAAAGACTGGGCAAAACCGGCTGCTCCCGTCTCAATAACGAACGACTCGGTACTGCTCCCGCCGCAATGCAAATCGGAGGAAGGGGGAATGACCACCTTTTTTTGGCATTCCATAGCAAAAGGGGTCGAAATGGCATTTTGGATGCAGGAAGGAGGGATGCTTCCATCGGAATTGAACACTGAAAAGTGAAGGGGAAGGGTAATGTTCAAATCATCCCCTGCCGGGTCGCAGAGCAAAACAGACCCTTTGGGGAGAAACACGCTTAGTTGTTGTTTTCCATCTCCATTCATCCCCGTCATCAGGCCAAAAGTGGACTCCAATTGCTTGACCCCTTCCGAGACTGCTGCCGCACGACCCACATCATCGAGGGAAAATTGGATACGCTGACTCAGGGGGACGATGATTCCCGTAATCAGCACGAGCATGAACACCAATACCAACACGAATTCGATGCTCGCCTGCCCTTTTTGAAACATGAATCTACCCTCCCACCCACGCCAGGGGGCCATCCCCCACGGCGTTGAGAAAAACGTACGCAAGCAAAACAGCGGGAGCAAAAGGAGAAGACGCCTTGACTTTTATCTCATCCGACAAGCGGCCAGCCTTCACTTCGGCTTTCAACCGCACGATGTCATGGGGATACACTCCCGCGGCACGGCGAGGGTCCGCCAAAATTTCCCCCGAAGGATGGAATAACGACAAAATCATCGTACGATTCCGCTGCATTCCTGCCTTAATAATCGTTTTGAACGAGAGGGGGGGTTCGCGGACCACTTTCTCTCCTCGCTTGACGATACGTTCCCCTGCAATGTCCCCATCCACCAAGTCGGAAATGCGCTTGGTTTTGGTCAAGACGTGGCGCTGGGCGAACCCATACCAATTGCGCAAAAGATTGACCGGCATCAAAAGGACTAAAACCAGTAAGGCCGAACTCAATGAAATCGCCTGCAAAAAAACAAAAAAGAGGGAAACAAGGCTCAAAATAATTCGAATCCATCCCGGAAAAAAAGAGACAAATAAGAGAGGAATGACACTTCCCCAAATAGGGAGTGAAAAATAATTGAAAACAAAACTGAATAGTACCAAAAGAAGACCGTACTCAATGGCCGAAAAAAGTGAAACGCCCGTTATGTGAACGAACTCCTTGCGTAGAGGGACATGCGAAAGGGCTTGAATGGAAAGCAAAGCGGTATAGGGAATGAGCATTAGCACGCTGACCATGAACAGATTGAGCATGAAAACGGGAAGAAAAGAAGGAACAATCCATTCACGACCAACTAAAAAAAAGGAAAAGGGAAACGCAGAGGCAATCCAAAAAGGGTTGAAAGGGTTCAATGCCGCCAGACCCGTAAACAGTTTAACGTCCCCCCCCGCCCACGCTCCGGCTTTCCAAAAAAGATACGCCACAATATAGGTTGAAAGCATCACTCCCCCGCCCCATACGAGAGGAAGAAAGGACTGCATGGACCACGATTCGTATGCGGCAAGCCCCATTCCCGCAAGGGCAAGAAACAGGGGAATGGTATTGGGAATCGTCCGGTCCCTCAAATCGGTGTACGACGCCACAAGCAGCCCGACAAGTGATAAAAGAAAAGAAGCCAGGGGGAACATGGGGGATTACTCCCCCAAAAAACTCAAAATGGTTTCCTGGCGAAACTGCTCCATTTTTGCCGCCGCCACATCGGCGATGGCAACCACTTGAAACGCGAGCAGCGCGGCGGCGGTGGAGAGCACAATCCCGAACGCAACGGTCAGGAGATACTCCAACGCCACCTGTGCACGGCATTCCATGTGAATCACGCCTTTTCAAAAACGAATGACACCCTCATTAGGCGCCATTAATGACCACTTGGTTCTTGAACGTGTTCAAGTTGTCGCTGATGATAGTATTCGTCTGTCCCGTTGAACCAATAATTATCAACAGCACAATCGTCGCAATGAGCACGGCCCCTCCAATCAACAGCAGGTATTCTAATGCTCCTTGTCCTCGGTTATCCATATGTTCCCTCCTCGTTATACAATCGTATTCACAACGGCATTCGTCTGCTCCAATGCAGTGGGCTGCAAGCCACCAAAGACCTGCTTGATGATGAGACCTGCAATCGTGGCAATGACAATCGCAATACCTGCCGCCAGCAATAAGGCGATGTCGGCCTGACCGCGATTCTCTTTGACCAACCGATTCATGTTCCCACCAGCGTTCCCACCGCAAATTGCGAAATATAGAACACCGCGTAAGCAAGCAATAGCAACAAAGGGATATATAAAAGGCTTTTGGATGCCCGACCGTCGCGCATCACCCCAATCATGATGGAAGCGGAAACCACAATGACCAAAATGTATCCTTTTACGGAAAACACAATCAGGTCGCGCGCATTCTGAACCTTGACCAAGCCCGCACCGCTCAACGCACCTGTTTTTCCCGAAGCCCCAATCAAAAAATCGATGATGGTGGCCACCATCCCAAAAATGAAAGGAGCCACGAACACTCCCGCGGCCACCATGAAAATGACCTGCAGCACGGTCTTGGTTTTCCGTTCCTGCGCAATGCGGTTCATCTCGCGCACATCCTGGGAAATGTCATCCAAAATGTCGGCCAACGCCGCTCCGGCACGCACCGTATCAATGATGATGGTGATGACCCTCCTCACGAGACGGGACTCGACATTGCGCGAAAGAGTCAGTAAAGAGTTCTCAAAATTCTCTCCCTCCTCCAACTTTCGCAGCACCTTTTTCATCTCCTCCGTGAGGGGGCCGTATTGCGAAGAGGCTACCTCACGCAACGCATACTCATACGTGGAGCCCGTTTTCAGGGTGTCGCTGATCTGTTTCAGCGCATCCGGGAGATTCGCCTCAATGGAATCAATCCTCGCCTTCCCTTTCATGTAGGGATAGCCAATCATCAAATCCACCACGATGAGAAATCCCAATGCCCCTAGCAAGGGCTCATTTATTTTCAGCACGGCCGTGCCAAAAAACAGGAATAATCCCACTGCGATGCCGGCGAGGAAAGAACCCGCCATCCACAACAATACGGGAACGTCGAGGCCGGCCTGCTGCATATAATAGGAGTATTTTTCAAGCGGGGTTTTTCGTTCAAAAATGTCCATGCATCATCACCTGTCTCATACCCTGGGTTGGGAAATATACAAATAATAGGCCAGCATTCCCAAGAGGGCCGGCATGATAAGAAAATAAAAAAGGGCGACCAAGGGAGGGGTTATGGGAAGGCTGATTCCCAACGGGAGCCCGCTGTTGGCGATGGCCGCCATGACTCCCACGAAAACGGGCATGACAATCCCCATAAAAATGAAAATGACCCCAAAAAAATTAAGCCGCTCCGAATAATCGCGCACACGCATACGAAGGTCAAAACTCACATCTCCTGCAATGGTACTCATGATTTCAGACAAATTGCCGCCCGTACGCAAGGCGCGGATGATGTGACGCAACGCATTGGACAATGGACGCGACTGCGTACGCGCGGCAAAATGACGTAGCGCATCCTTGGTATCCGTCCCCTCCTCTATTTCTGAAATAGTCCGTGAAAACTCCTCCGACAACACCCCATAATCCGCCTTGGCAATGGTCTGGATGGTCTTATACAATCCGATACCGGCGCGCAGTTCCGTGGCCATGTGACGCAGGGCAAATGGAAGCTCGCCGCTGCATTGCTCCCCTCTCTTCTGGGCGTTCGACTGGGGAATCAAAAAACCGACGAAAATGGACGCAAGAGAGAAAAACAACGCCCCAAAAAAAGGGAGGATGTAGCTCAGGGTCACGACCATGGGCGTCAATACCGTCCCACGCCCCTGTGCGAGGATGCGCAGGGCCAAAAAAACCAATTCCCCAAATGAGAAAACCAAAACAAACACGATGACCGAGACCACGGAAAGGATGGCCACCCACTGCTTGGATGAATAGGGCATGTTGGCGCTGTACAAATAGTAATTCAGCGTCCGCATCTGGGGAAACGCCTCGATTATTTTTCCCAAACGCTCAAAGGGACCGTGCAGGGAAAGGTACAAGTGACCCAAGACGCGGACAAAGGAATTTTTTCCCTCGCGCAGGGCGTCCATGTCGTGCACGTCTATTCCTTTTTGTTGGGAACCGGAAATGATGTCCTTCAGCTCGCCCAACTGTCCTTCCACTTCATTGAATTCCATTCCCTGGGAACGGTAGCGCGTTTTCATGCGCTCTACAATGGATTCGATTTCCTTGTCCGACAAATCCGCCACCGCTTCGCGCGAAGTGGGAATGGAACCCCTATCCGCGTTTCCTTTTTTCTCCTCGATGCGCGTCCGAATGCCTTTCAAATCATCCGGCATCACATTCCCCCCAAAAAATCCTGCGCCAAATGGGAAATGGTCTTCATATCATGAACGCCACGATCAACCAATCCTTGCAAGAAACGCTCGCGCTTCCGAATCTCTGCCTCCAATTCGGGAAGAGAAGTTCCTGTCAACGATGAAAGGCGCTCCAAATACTTTACGGGAAGGGTTGTACGCTGCAAATCGTCCTTCACGG
>JAGVNS010000049.1 GCA_020053155.1 Nitrososphaerota archaeon | reverse complement strand
TTTGGCAGGCCACTTTTTTTCATTCTTTCCAAATGTGGCGTTATTTTCTGCGTAATCGTTCTCTTTTACGCTAATGGGCGAAGTTTGGGCGTTTAGCGGGGGGCTTTTTTATAAACGGGTTCAGGGAGAGTTGGTACATTAGAAGGGTGACAAATTCATTTTCGTCATTCATTGGTTATACGAGGAGGTGTACCCAACATGGAACAGAAAATAGGTTCGTGGGCATTCATCATTGGTGTGGTGATTGCCATCATAGCCGGATTATTGGGCGTCGGCGTATTTGGGCCGGTCGCGGAATGGATTCCATTAGTCATGTTGATTTTAGGAATTTTGATTGGATTGCTGAACATCAGCGACAAGGAAATAACGACCTTCCTGGTGGCCGTCATCGCATTGCTGGCCGCGAGCGGAGTGAGTTGGGCATTGATTCCCACCATTGGAGTGCCATTGGGTAATATTTTCATTAATATTGCCAGTCTTATGGCTCCCGCCGCCATCATTGTTGGGATTAAAGCCGTTTGGAATTTAGCCCGCACCGCATAAATGGGTCAGGGGGGAACTTTTTCCCCTCTTCCTTTTTTTTTCGTCCATCGTGGAACCTGCTCCTATTTATTGGCAACATGAGGAGTATACTACATTAACTCGTATTTGCATCATTCATAAAGCGGTTGGGAGGCCTATGCGGATGAGGAGAATTTTTGCATTTTTGACCGTGTTTGTTTTGGTTGTATCCATGACAACGGGGGCGTTTGCCCAGGAAGCAGGAATGGGGTTGGGGGATTTTTCTCCCAGCATTTCCGCGAGTGCCCATGAATCAACCCCCCCTGTTTCAGGAGTTTCAGAATCCATTATTCCTGGAAGTGATTCGGTGGCACCGCTAGAGAGTGAGTTTTTCCCTTCTGCACCGGCTGTATCATCCGAGTCGAACGCCCCATCTGCGAGCGAGGGATTGAACAACAACGTTCCCATTTCAGCCGACGAGGTAGTTGAGCAAAGACCTGTTTTTTTACTCCCCCGTGAACAAATGGATGGGTCAGGAAAGGCGGAAGATACAAGCGCCGCGCAGAGAAATGAGGAAGCAGGGAATGAAACGGTGATGGTATGGAATGAAATAGCGAAGCAAGGACCGGTGCCCCTTCCCGAATGTTTGGAGTTCAATACTGAATGTGACGGTGAGGGGGACAACAGTCCCATTGTTTGGGATGAACCCATTGTTTCGCAGCCTTGGATAGATATCCTTGCTCCGAGCGCGGGAGATATGATTTCGTTCCCGTGCCCAACGATTGTTGACCTACCTACCGGGGAATCCATTTCCTGCCAGGATGGAGAGGGGAGTGATAATGAAATCCCTATTTTGCTGGATCCCCTTTCGTTTGGTCCTCGGGGGAATGATTCAACCGTCAACCCTCATTCTACGGATTCGGAACCCCAACCCTGTATTGGAATGACCGACATGAAAACAAAAGAAACAACCCCCTGTCCCAGTGGGGATGGAGAACCGTCTCCTGCCGGCGGGACACAAAACGCGGAAGCCGATTCATCTGATTCAGGTGAGGGAGTGGCAATACTCTTCACTGCCAACCCGCTTTGGATTAAAACAATCCCTTCTCCCAGCGCGGCTAATCTGGAAACTCCTGACGCGCATGGAACGGAAGCGGCGCTGGAACAAGGGGGGCCGGACCCTGCCATCGTGGCGCTCGCGGACGGCCGAATTCGACCCGAATCCATTGTTTTGCCCCCACCCGCTCCTGCACCTCCCGCCAATCCTATCGCAGGGTTTTTCACCTCCACCAACACTCCCCTGATTGGCATAGGGCTCGTGGCCATTTTGGGGATGGCCCTTTATTACGCGCGCGGGAGAAAGAACGCGTAAACGGATGAGCCCTCCTTTTTTTAGAGGAGGGTGTCTCTTTTCTTTTTCCTTTTTTTTTTAATTCATTCAAAAATGCCACATGGTTAATGTTTTTTTTTGGCAAACGCTTTGCGTTTAAGCGTTCGGGTTGCAAAGCGGACCATTTTTATTCTCAGACACGATTTCCTGCTCATGCCCATGTCCGAAGAAGTAGACGAAATAAACGAGTATCTCAAGGCGCGGAGACAAAAGCAAGAATTGGGTGAGCTTCCAAAAACCGATTTCATTCCCCCGTTTGTTTCTCGCTTGAGTCGTGCCCTTTTTGGGGAGAAGCAGAAAGCCAAGGTTCCCTTGCAGAGCATGCAACCCACGTACGTAAGTGTGCAGGCGCAGCATGCGGTGCGCCAACAGTTGGATGAAATCATGCGCACGAGACAACTATCCGCTTCCCTCGCACAACCCCCTCTTTCTTCCCGCTCTCCACCCCCATCACCACCTCTGGCAGCGCCGCCGCAGTACCCTTTTCATCGTACGCTCCCCACCGTGCCTGCCGTACCAGCCCTTTCAACCTCTCCCTCACCCGTCATTTCTGCATCACGCTCCTCTGCTTTCCCTTTAACGTCTCCTAAACCGCCTTCTTCCTTTTTGGGTTTTTGGAAAAAACAAACGCCTGCCCCTGCCCTCGCACAACCCACTCAGATTGTTTCTCCTCCCACTCGTTCAACTATTCCTTCTTTTCCCACTCCAACGCGCACGGCACCCCTTTCTTCATATTCCCAAATTTCATCCGTTCAAAATCAAAAATTAGCGCGCGAATCTTCTACTCCATCTCCCATTCAACCGGTAAACGTTTCACCATCGCTTCCCGCGACTTCCCCTTCTCCTGCGCGCAGTGCATATGCTCCCCCATGGGTCACGCGAACACAACCAAACGAAGGGTTTATTTCTCCTCCGCTTAATCGCACCACGACTCCACCGTATGCTATTCCTTCGCTCCCCGTAACACGCGCACCATCCTCTGCTTCCCCTTCTATTGTTTCAACTCCCTCTTTAACTGTTGAAAAAAAAGAAGAGCGGGTGATGCCGCGCGTTTTCTCTGATTCGGCCCTTCCCCCTGCTGCGCTGGATGAATCTCCTTCTTTTTCCACCCCACGCGAACGAACTCCCCATTTTCCATCGGGGGAAGTGCGCGTAGAAGAGTTGGAGCATCTTCCCCCCTCGGATTCGCTCCAGGAAGAGATTAGTGAAGAAGAGGCCATCGAAAAACTTCCCTTTGAAGAAGTAGAGGGATTGTCCGCTTCGGACTTGGCGTATTTGGAGAAAAAAGAGAAAGAGCATGCCCAATCCCACGATGAAGAATTATGGGACCAGAGCAACCCATCTGTGCTGAAGACCAAATTGGAGGCCCAGTCCAATCCATTGTTATCCCCCGCTTCACCCCCCTCATTCCCCTCCTCACCCGACGACCCCAAAAAGGACATTTTACGACGATTGAAGAAAATGATGGAAGAAGAAAGAAAAACCCCCTAATTAACTGATTAACGGGCCAAAGTAATAGATTATAAAGGTCGTGGGGGGTAACTAGTACTGTATGCGCCCCCTTTTCTTTTCAATCCTTATAACCGGGCTGCTGCTCGTGACGGGTTTTTCCCTTCCTGTTCATGCGGTCACTTCCTGTAACGACATCGAACTGACCCCCTTGCATGTATCCATTCAGGAAGAAAAAGAAGGAAAGTCTATTTCGTTCACCCTTGAAAACGAGGCCGAAGACCCGTTTGAAATAGACGATGTGAAAGTAGATGAATCCTCGCCCTTCTTTGATTTGTCCGTGATTGACTTTCCGAGCGAAGTAGATGGGGAAAGTACGGGCAAAATAAAATTGGAATATGACTCGATTGACGTGAACTCGGACCAAGACGACTCATTCCAGATTCGCATCAAGGGAAAATTTGATGACGATGATTCAGAGTGCAGTTTTAGCGACTTGTCTTTCACCATCGACGTGACAGTTGAAGATGGAGAAGATGCGTGCAGTTTGATTGAGGTGGAAGCCGACAATGTTTCCGTTTCCGAAGGGGAGACCATCACGCACACCATCACCCTGAAAAACAGTTCAAATGAAGATTTTGAAATTCAAGGGTTCAACCTTTTTGACGATTCGAGCCATTTCTCCGCCAATCTCGAACCAAAATTCACCGACAGTGAGTTCGACAAGAACCTTTCCGGAAACGCCAATCAATCGTACTCTGTTGAAATAGACGCGCAAACGGTTTCCAATGATGAGACGGACAGCGTGTTCATCGAAGTCCGCGGAGAATTCGAGGATGGAGTGGACTGCTCCTTCAGCGAAATAGAGGGAGACTTTGACGTCACGATTGAAGATGAGGGCGTTGACTCGGGAGTATGCTCCGACGTGACGCTGGATGCCCCTACTATCACCCTTCACGCCAACAAAACGACCGCCGATTCCGTGACCCTCACCAACAAGTCCGCCCAAAACTTTTTCGTGGATGAGTTCGAGATAGCGGACAAGAATTACCAGATTGCCTTCTCCGCACTGGATGTGCCGGATGTGGTAGCATTTGGAGAAGCCGACGGGGTTTCATTCGAAGCTACGGGATATTCGTTTTCGCAATCCTTTGATGGAAACGCGTTCATCTCCATGAAAGGGCATTTCACGAGCGGTTCCACATGCTTCGTGAGCGCCAAAAAGCTTCCGTTCCACGCCATAGGAAGCGATAGTATAACGTGTTCAGAATTTTACACCAATCTTCCTTACGTTACCGTTCTCAAAGGGAGCACGAGCCAAGACGTGTATGTACACAACCCCCTTGCCCAACCCGCGATTGTTGCATTCACTCTTTCCAACGGAACGGTTTCCCCCAGCATCCTGCACGTTCCCGCGGACACGGCCAAGACCCAGACGCTTTACTTTACGGGAGTGAGCGAGAGCCAAACCCTCACACTCGCTGCCTCCATTTCGGGATGCGACTCCATCGTCAAACAAAGCACGCTCCTCTTTTCTGGATTGGATGACGCTCCCGTACAGTTCGTGAATCCCCCCACCGTTCTTACCATTGGAAGCGCCAAAGAGTTTGTACTGCAACTGAAAAACAAGAGCGCATTCACGCAGGAAGCGGAAATAAAAATAATCACCAAACCCGGGAATCAAACCTACATTCAAACCATTTTCATTCCTGGATTGGATGAACCTCTGATTTATCTGCCTACAAGCGTGTTAATGGGAAAAAACACGGCCCTCATTCAAGTGAAGAGCGCGGGATACATCGTCACGCACACGTTGCAGTTGGCGAACGCGCAAGCCATCGTGGTCACTCCTAAAGTGAGCGATTCTCCCACGATTCAAAATGAATATACGGTGGATGTAACCATCCAAAATCCCACTCCTCAGCCCGTGGAGGGGGAAGTGGTGGTGGACGTTCCCGATTCTTGGAGCGTGAGCGGGAACACCCACATTAATTTGGCCCCCTATGAAAGCATCACCATTCCCTTGAAAGTCAAACCTGACACGGTGCTTAGCGTCCCCTTTACGGGCGGAGTGTATTTCAGTGGGAGCCCGCACAGCAGCATTGGAAAAACCCTCTCCTTCAAACCCGCTATGGGATTAGCCGCGGGAGTCACCACTGCATTTGTCACAGGAAGTTCAGGCTTGTGGTTAGGACTCATTGTCTTGCTGGCATTGATAGGGATATGGTACGTGGCAAAGCCCAAAACAATCGTGGATACGTTGACTAATCCCTTCAAACCCCCCATTTCGGACCAAGAGGGCGAAGATGAGGATGAAGAGAGGGGAAAGAAAAGCGACAACGAACAAGAGCCCTGGATGAACCCCCCCACGAGTGAATAGTTCGGCCTTTTTGAGAAACCAAGCAAAACAATTGTTTTGCGGGCCTCGTAAAGCGGTTTCTTTACAAGGAAGGCCGGCGAAAAAAGTGGCACATTAAGCGCTTGCTTTATATACGTTTCCCAGCGGTTTTTGGTAAGAATAGAGGCAAACTGCTCACTCCAGCCTTTTAGGAAAAGGCTGGCGAAAAAGCTTCGCCAGAGTGAGTAAATGCCGTTCCAAAAATACTCTTTTTGGGCGACCCGTTGCCTTTGTTTTCATTTCCTAGGAAAGAGAGCCAATGACACGAGCACGACACAATCCGCGTAAGGGAAGCTTAGCCTACCGTCCACGCAAGCGTGCCGCCAAAGAAACGCCAAGTTTCAGCTCATACCCCGCGTTGAAAGGACCCGCCAAACCCTTGAACTTTTTCGGGTACAAAGTGGGAATGGTTCACATCATCGCCCAAAGCCTCCATGCGGGAGGGAGGCATGACAAGATGGACACCCAAATTCCAACCACTCTCATTGAATGTCCTCCCGTTCACGTGATGGGGATTCGCGCCTACACCAAGGACGCCTATGGAATGCACGTGATGGGTGACGTGATGGTGGATCATCTCGAAAAATTCGCCATGAAGCGCATGAAGAATTTCAAGAAAAAATCCGCGCACAAAAAGCACGGCACCCATCAAACCGAAAAAACGCCTTTTACCATCGAAACCCTTGAACAGCGAAAAGGGGAATTGGATTCCATCCGCTTGCTCGTTCACACGCACCCTGAAAAAACAGCGTTTGGAAAAAAGAAAGCCGAAATGTCCGAAGTGGCATTGTCTGGAACCGTTGATGAACAATTTTCATTTGCCAAAGGAAAAATAGGACAACCCCTTTCAGTCAAAGACGTGTTCAAAGACAATCAAGACATTGATGTGAAAGCCGTTACCCGAGGATTTGGTTTTGGGGGAGTGGTGGCGCGATTCGGGGTCAAGACGTTTAGGCCAAAGGCCAAATACATCCGTGCGGTGGGAAGCATTTCCCCGCTCAACCCCAAAACGGTGCAATTTAGTGTGGCACGGCCCGGACAATTGGGGTATCACAATCGCACCGAATTCAACAAGCGCATTTTGAAAATTGACAGCGATGCGGCTAAAATAAACCCTTCAAGCGGGTTTGAACATTATGGTCCCATTCAAAATGAATATTTGCTCATTGCGGGAAGCATTCCGGGTCCTGTTAAACGATTAGTGGGATTGCGCGAGTGCATCCGTCCCATGGAGACTAATCATTACAAAATCGGCCCCATCAAACATGTTTCAACGACGGGAGGGAGTCTGTAATGCCTTCCGTTTTTTCGTCCGATGGAAAAAGAGTCAAAGAGATTTCCCTCCCTCCCATTTTTCATACGGCATACGACCCTTCCTTAATCAAGCGTGCCGTTCTCGCGGTACAAACTACGAGGGTTCAACCCTTTTCCACCAAACGGGGAGCGGGGCGAAGCAACACGGCCGAATACATTGGCGTGCGCGGAAAGCCTACGCCTCACCGGACCATCAATGTTGGAAAGGCACGATTGCCCCGTTTGCGCAATCGTAGGGCCATCCTGTATGGAAAAGTAGCGTCTGTTCCCCAAGCCGTTGGAGGGCCGCGCGCGCACGCTCCAAAAGTGCACCAAGTAACGCTTGAACGCATCAATGACAAAGAAAGGAAGAAAGCCATCGCCAGTGCCATCGCGGCCTCGGTAAATCCATCTATCGTAAAGGGGCGCGGTCACCGCTTCGACGAAAAGATGTTCCCGTTGATTGTAGACCATTCGGTTGAAGATTTATCCAAGACCAAAACCATCCTTACCACATTGGCTGCCCTTCATGTGAATGGGGACGTGGGATATGCCAAAACCAAGAAGAAGACGCGCTCAGGGAAGAACAAAAATAGGGGAAAACCGTTCAGGCAAAAAAAATCGCTTTTGATCGTAACGAATGGGACGCAGCCTGTTTACAGGGCCGCGCGGAATTTGCCAGGAGTGGACATCGTCCAAGTACAATCGCTCAACGCAGAGCATTTGGCACCCGGGAGTCTAGCTGGAAGGCTCACCATTTGGACGGAAGGAGCCATCGAAGTCCTGGCTAAACGGGGGGCGAACTGAATGCCTGAAAAAGCCATGGCGGCCAACGCCCTCGAAGCCAAGATGGAAGAGAAGGCCAAAGCCAAGGCCGAAGAGAAAGGGGCGGGGGCCAAGCCCGAGAAAGTAGAGGTCAAGAAAACAAAATCCTTTTCGCTCGAGTTGGAAGACTTCGGGCTGTTGAAATACCCCCTCATGACAGAAAAGGCAATCAATCTCATCGAGAAAGAAAACAAGCTCTCCTTCATCGCCACGGAGAACGCCACCAAATCAGACATCAAGAAGCTAGTTGAAAAAGTCTACCACGTGAAAGTCAGTAAAGTAAATGTGGTTAACGACATGAAAGGACGAAAGAAAGTCACCCTGAAACTCGACGCGAAATTCAAGGCCGAAGAGCTCGCGGCCAAGCTGGGGGTCATCTGATATGGGTAAGCGCCTCATTCACCAGCGCAGGGGAAAGGGGAGCAACCGCTTCCGGGCCAGCGCCCACGGAGTCGCCGACGTCGCGTACACGCCTTATTATTCTTCCATCCGCCATGAGGAAAAAATGATGGGACAAGTCATTGACTTGGTGGATGACCCCACCAAGATGGCCGTGCTGGCGCACATCAGACTCGAAAACAACCATTCCATGTACAATTATGCCGCGGAAGGCCTTTTCGTGGGACAGAGGGTAGAGTTTGGAAAAGATGCCGCCGTTGAAATAGGAAACGTATTGCCTGTCAAACACATCCCGGAAGGAGCGCCCGTATTCAACGTAGAAATTAGGCCTGGAGATGGGGGAAAACTGGTCAGGAGTTCGGGCGTGTTTGGATTGGTGGTTACTAAAGAGGCCACCCACGTGCTCATCAAGCTTCCTTCCACCAAAACCATCCGCGTCCACCCGGATGCGCGTGCTACCATTGGAAGCGTTTCGTGCGGGACGAGAGTTGATAAACCATACATTAAAGCGGGAAAGAAATACCACGCCATGCATGCGCTCAAAAAGAGGCATTCGATCGTCCGCGGAGTCGCCATGAACCCCAACGCCCACCCATTTGGGGGTAGTCAGCACCACCCCGGAAAATCCAAATCCACTGCACGCAGCGCGCCTGCCGGAAGAAAAGTGGGAGCCATCGCGTCCAAACGAACAGGGAGAAGGAAAAACTGACGGAGTGAAAAGACATGGCGAAAGAATTCATGTACATGGGAAAAGCGCTCAACGAACTGCAGGCGATGAGCATCGAGGACTTCGCCAAGTTAACCACCTCACGTACACGGCGCTCTCTCTTGAGGGGGGTGGACAAGAGCATGCTCCTGAAAATAGCGGCCGCCCAATCCCTTGTCAAAGCGGGAACGCCTCCCATCAAACCCATCCGTACGCATCTGAGGCACTTCATAATTCTCCCCCCCATGGTGGGGTTGAAGATTGCCGTCCACCGGGGAAACACATTCGAACAATTCGAAGTGCAGCCCGAGATGGTGGGTCACAGGGTGGGAGAGTACATTCTCACGCGCAAACCAACCAAACACGGAAAGGCAGGAATCGGGTCCACCAAATCCAGTTCAGCGGTGACGGTAAAGTAAAAGGATTGATACTCGCATATGGTCAAAACAACCTACAACTACGCCGGAAAATGGGACGCCCAACGAATGGCCAGGGCCTATTCAACGAATCAGCCAGCAAGCTTGAAGTACAGCCTCGAAATATCCCGTACGCTCAAAGGAAAGATGCTCGAGGATGGGGAGCGCTTGTTGAACGATGTCATCCTGCAAAAGAGACACTTGCCCCTGCGCACGTACACCAAAAAAGTGCCCCATCGGAAAGGGGATGCAGTATACGGGAGCAAGGCAGGAAGGTACCCCCAACGCACGTGCAAAGTCTGGCTGAATCTGCTCAACAGCGTCCGCGCCAATGCCGACGTAAAAGGATTAGACACCAAAAAATTGCTCGTGGTTCATGCAAACGCCAGTCAAGGATTCCAGCGCATCACCAATCAATCCCAAGGAAGGATTTCAGGAAAATCGAGAAAGAGCAAGAGTACGCACATCGAAGTCATCGTCCGCGAGGTGGGCGCATGATAGAGAAACACTTCGTAAAGCAGTCCATCAAGAAAGTGCAGCTCCATCAGTACCTGAAAGGGGAATTAGGCCGCGCCGGATTCACCGGATTCGAAATGGTGAAAACGCCCCTTGTAACGCGTATCGTGGTCAACGTCTCACGGCCTGGACTGGCCATCGGAAAGGGGGGGCAGAACATCCGTACGCTCACGGAGACCATCGCCAAAAATTTTGGAGTGGAAAACCCACAGCTCGAAATAAAGGAAATCACGCAACCCGATTTGGACGCCAAAAGCGTCGCGGACAAGATGAAAAGCATGATTGAACGCGGATTCGCCTGGCGAAGCGTGGCATTCAGGACATTACAGGACATCGAGCGTGCGGGCGCCGTGGGAATGGAAGTCATTCTCTCAGGAAAACTGGCGGGGAAAGGGGGAAGGAAAAAACAGGTGCGCTTCTCCAAAGGGTATATGAAAAAAGTAGGAGACCAAGTCAAACGGGTAGACGAGGCCAAGGTTACGACATATCCCAAAGTTGGAGCAATCGGCGTCACCGTCCGAATCATCCACCCCGGGACGTTCTTCCCTGACAAGATTGACGTCAAGCAGACATTCAAGGATAGGAAAGAACTCGCGAACAAACCTGCTGAAACAGCCGTGACGGGAACAACGGTTACGGCACCCGAAGAAGCTCCCGCTCCTAAGATAGAAGAGAAGGCTGCGGTCGTGGCCCCTGAAAACACGGAAGTCAAGACGGGGGATAGTGCATGAACAAGAAGCTGAATGAAATCCGCAATGCGGGAAAGAGCGAGCGCATACGCAAACTGACTGAACTCATGAACGAATTGGCGGGGGAGCGCGCAGTCAAATCAACGAACACGCGGCCCGAAAGTCCGGGGAAAGCCCGGAACTTGCGCCGACAAATCGCGCGCATCCATACGATTACCCGTGAAAACGAAATGAAGCAAAAAAGCGAGGTGAAGAACTAAGGATGGAAACCGTTTGTGCCACGTGCGGATTGCCCAAAAATATTTGCGTTTGCGGACAAATCGCCAAAGAAAGCCAAAAGATAACGATTCGAGTTGAACAGCGACGGTTCAAAAAATATCTGACCATCGTGGAGGGGCTCGAAGACGCTATTGCAAAGGAAGTTGCCAAAACGCTAAAATCAAAATTGGCATGCGGCGGCACCATCCAAAACGGGAGAATAGAACTGCAAGGAAACCACCGCCATGAAATCAAAAAAATACTCGTCCAAGAAGGGTTCAAGGAGAGTTCAATCCATGATTAAAACAAACCACTATACCATTACCAAGGAAAGCCTTCCCATTCACGAACTCATCGGGCTCGACGTTGAAATCGTTCAGAGCACCGACCCCGCCAAAAAGGGGGTCCGAGGAAAAATAGTGAATGAGACGCAGCGGACGTTCATTGTGGAAACCAAAAATGGGGAAAAAACCATTCCCAAGAACGAAAGCATTTTCCAATTTTCCTTGGACAGGGAAACGGTTGAAGCGAACGGGAAGGATTTGCGCTACACGCCCATTGAACGATTGAAGAACGGGGGGAGCATGCAACATGTCTAACACTAAAATAAGCGCCAAGCCCAAAGAAGCGGGAACCCATTATTATCCCACGCGCGGAAACGAATTGGTGGGAAAAGTCGTGAGCGCCAAGACCCCCCAAATGGTCACCGTTGAACGCGAAATAGTCGTTTACATCCCCAAATACGAGCGCTACAAAAAAGTCCGCTCCAAAGTGCACGCGCACAATCCCGAATGGATCAACGCCAAAGAGAACGACGTGGTCAAAATAGGGGAGACGAGAAAAATAAGCAAGACCAAGACATTCATCGTTACCCAAATCATGGGGCACGCCAAAACCGGACAAATACATGAAGAAATGGATGAGGGCGTCAAACCCAATGAAAAAATAGCTGGGAAAAAGGAGGAGACGGCATGAAAGCCATCAGCGCGTCCCCCACCAAATGCTTGACCCGCCTCTCGCGCTGCGTCTGCGCCGACAACAGCGGGGCCAAAGAAGTGATGATTATCTCCGTCTTCCGCCATACGGCACGGAAGCGGATGCAGCCCAAAGCGGGGATAGGGGACATGGTGAACGTCGTCGTAAAATTAGGAAAGCCCGCCATCCGCGGGAAAGTGGAACGTGCCGTCATCGTGCGGGTAAGGAAAGAATACAAACGCCCCGATGGGACCCGGATAAAGTTTGAGGACAATGCCGTTGTTCTAGTCGATGAAAAAGGCCTTCCTAAAGCGTCCGAAGTAAAAGGCATCATCGCCAAGGAAGTGGGAGAGCGCTTCCCCAAAATCGCGGGAATCGCCGCCGGAATCGTGTGAAGGAGAGTGGATGGATATGCCTACGAACAATCCCGGAAAACAACGCTTGGACGTCTACACGGCCGACATTCTGGCACGCCACGCACGCATGGGGGGTCATTTGTCCAAAGAGCTGCGCCAGAAATATGGACAGCGCCACATTCCCCTGCGCTTAGGGGACTCGGTCAAAGTCATGCGCGGTGACTACAAAGGAAAGACGGGCACCATCAACCAGGTCGACCACGCCCGGAACAAGGTATTCATCCAAGGATTGATGCGCAAGAAGACGGACGGAAAAGAAGCTTTCCTTGCATTCCGACCGAGCAATCTGCTGATTACATCCCTTGATGTGAAAGACAAGAAGCGATTCAAACGCAAAGCAAAAAAAGGGGAAACAAAAAACGTGAACGCGCCCAAAACGAGGACGATTGAAACAGGGAAAAAGGAGTGAATGCGATGGCCAAGAAAGGACACTTGAACAAACAAAAACGGCTCTCAACGGGTTCCATCCGGAACATAGCGCGGAAGGAATTCGTATGGACCATCCAAACGATGCCTGGACCTCACACTACTCTCACCAGCATCCCATTGGGAATGGTCGTTCGCGACCTCCTGAAACTCTCTCGTACGATGCGGGAGACCAAACACCTGCTCTCCACCGGCGTCCTCATGATTGACGGAAAGGTGCGCAAAGAACACCAATATCCCACGGGCTTGTTCGACATCATCACCATTCCCGCGTTCAAAAAGAGCTACCGATTAGTGCTCGACCAAAAGGGACGCATGATGGTGAAAGAAATACCTCACGGAACGCCCTCCCCCCTCAAACCCGTCAAAGTGATTCAGAAATCATGGGTCAAAGGGGCCCAAAATCACATTCAAACGCATGATGGGAACACCTATCGAGGCGTTGACGCCAAAATAAGCGTCGGGGACTCCATCCTCATCGCTTCAAACGGGAAGAAAATAGAAAGCCATTTGCCTTTGGCCCATGGATGCCTCGTCTTCATCACGGGAGGAACGCACGTGGGGGAAGTGGCCCAAGTGAAGGGAGTCGTTCCCGGCACCATGCGAAGGGATGTCTTAGTGGATTTGACTGAAGGCAGCGAAAAGTTTCAAACAACAGCCAAAAATGTCATGGTGATCGACCAACCGACCGTCACGTGGATTAAACAAACCATGAGTAGTGGGGGGAAGGACGCATGACTATACCAACGGAAAATCAGAAAGGAAACACCATGCGCACCATCCGTATCGAAAAGGTGACGGTCAACATGGGAGTCGGAGAGACGGGAGAAGCCTTGAAGAAGGCCGGAGACATCCTCAAAAAAATAACCGCAGGATCACCCGTACAGACAAAATGTAAGGTGAAGATTCCTGCCTGGGGAATCCGGGAAGGACTTCCCATCGGAGTAAAAGTCACCCTGCGCAAAAAGAGCGCTGATACATTCCTCAAGCTCGCATTGCAAGCCAAAGAAAATACGCTTACCCAGCGCAATTTCGACAAGAATGGAAATTTCGGATTCGGGATCAAGGAATACATCGACTTGCCCGGAACCAAATACGACCCCAAATTGGGAATCAGGGGATTCGACGTTCTTACCACGCTTGAACGGCCCGGATACCGAGTCAAGCGCAGACGCTTGCGCCCTGCACACGTGGGGGCCAAACACCGCATCACGAAAGAAGAGGCCATGCGGTTCATGAACGAGAAATACGGGACCAAAATCGTGGAGAAACTCTAGGGAAAGGAGCAGGATGCGCTATGATCAACAATGAAAAAGCCCGGATGAAAAGAGAAGAAAAAAAGAGACCCAAGACGGGAAGGAATTCATACTGCCTGAATTGTAAAAACAACAAGGGAATGGTGCACAAGTACGGCATCAACCTTTGCAGGAGATGCTTCAAGCAGTTTGCCCCCATGATGGGGTTCGAAAAGTACAGTTGATGGAGGGGAAAAAAGATGAGCCAAATCGATCCAATCGCCGACGCGCTGGTCAGCATCCAAAACAGCGAAAACGCCTCCAAGAAGAGCGTAACCGTACAACCCGGAAGCAAGCTCCTGCGCCAAATCCTGCGCGTCCTGCACGACCGAGGATACATCGGGGAATTCGAAGAGGTCAAGGACCGGCACAAGACCCACTTCAACGTGAGTTTAGTGGGAAAAATAAACAAGATTTCCGCCATCAAACCCCGATACGCCGTCAAGAAGAACGACTTCGAACGCTACGAAAAGAGATACCTACCTGCGCGGGACATTGGAACGATTATCGTATCCACCTCCCAAGGGGTCATGTCCCACACCGAAACCAAGGAAAAAGAAATAGGAGGAAGGCTCCTCGCCTACATCTACTAAAAAACCCTCCTGAAGGTTGAACTACTATATGGCCGAAAAAACAATAGAAAAAATAATCATCCCGGACGGGATTACCCCCGCCTACAGTCAGGGTGACTTCTCACTCAGCAAGGGCGGGAAAACCGTCCAAAAAAACCTCTCCTCGCCCAGCGTGAACATAAAAGTCAGCGGGCAAGAAGTCACGCTTACCCCCGCTACAACAAAACGGTTGACAATAGCCATCCTCCGCACGTTCCATTCCCACATCCAAAACCTGGTAAGGGGGTTGGAGAAAGGGTATCTGTACAAACTTTCCATTGTTCACTCCCACTTTCCAATGAACGTAAAAGTGAAAGGGAGCATCGTCGAGGTCGCCAACTATTTGGGGGAAAAAAATCCCCGATTATCCAAAATCGTGGGGGAAACGAAAGTGGAAATCAAGGGAAAAGAGATCACGGTGACGGGGAATAACGTCGAACACGTCTCCCAGACCGCCGCCAATCTTGAAAAGGCCACGCGCGACACCAAGAAAGACCAGCGCGTGTTCCAAGACGGCATTTACATCACGCACAAGGGAGTTGCCGCATGACAACGGAACAAAAAGAAACCCACGCTCCCGCGCATTCCATTACATCCAACGAGGCCAAAGCCAGCGCTCCCGTGGAAACAAAAGTCGCTCTTCCCACGGAGACAAAAACCAAAACAGAAACAAAAACCCAAACCGTTTCCCTCCCAAAAGGAAAAGCCAAAGCGCCTGCAAAAGAAAAGAAAGGGGAAAAAGAGGCAAAGGAGGCAAAAGTAGTCAATGCCGACCCCACCCCCAACAAGCCCGCCAAAAAGAAAGGCGTTAAGTCTGTTTGGGTCAAAAAAGAAAAAGTGAAGAAAGAGACCAACGTGAAAGACATTCAAGACACGCTCAACAATAAATGGAAGCCCGTTTTCTGGGGACGGTTCGGAAAAAAAATACTTAGAAAACGCTCCGACCCCAAATACGACAAATGGCGCAAGCCGAGGGGAGAAGACATGCAGCAGCGCCGGGACGACGGGGCGGTAGTGGATGCGGGGTACCGCACTCCCAAAGCCATCCGGGGAATCCATCCATCCGGTTACCGCGAAGTCATGGTATTCACCCTGAAAGATTTGGAACAAATCAAACCCTTTCACGCAGCCAGACTCTCTGGAACGATAGGAAGAAAAAAAAGGATAGAACTCATCAAATTCGCCAACGAGAAAAAAATCCCGGTGTTGAATTAACGGACGTGCATGCCCATGAACCCCCGAAAACTCAAACGAATGGCCGCAGACATTTTAGGGGTGGGAGAATCCAAAGTCTGGGTCGACCCCGCACAGATAGTCAAAGCGGCAGAAGCCATGACCCGAGACGATGTGAGGGGACTGATTTCCCAGCGCATCATCCGAAAGAGGCAGGATGCCCACCATTCCCGAGGAGGAGCACGAATCCTCCATGCCCAAAAACGATTAGGAAGAAAAAGAGGAAAAGGAAAGAGAACGGGAACCAAGAAAGCACGCTCAAAACCGCGCGAACAATGGATGGCCCGGGTCCGCGCTCTCCGGAAAATGCTGAAAGAATACAAGAGCAGAGGAAAAGTCAACGAAACCTACCGTGTGCTCTACCGCCAAATAAAAGGAAACCATTTCCGAGGGAAGAAGCACTTGCAACAAGTGGTTGAGGGGGAAACAAAATGAGCAAAACCAGCACGTATAACCCCCCATTCAAACGCAGGGCGGAAGGAAAGACCAATTATTCCAAACGGATGGCATTCTTGAAGAGCGGAATGCCCCGCGCCGTCATCCGGAAATCCACCAACAACCTGCGCGTCCAATTCATCCAGACAGAGAACGGGAAAGACACTATCATCACTTCCTCCCACACCAAAGAGTTGGGAGAATACCACTACGCCGGACATTTGGGAAACGTTCCTGCCGCCTACCTTACCGGGCTGCTGGGGGGAATGCGCCTGGCCCGGCAAAAAACGAAAGAAGTAATCGTCGATTTGGGAGTACAACCCTCCATCCTCGGCACGCGCTTGTTCGCCGCAGTAAAAGGAATCCAGGACGCCGGAATAGTGGTTCACGCAGATGCGCTCGCCTTTCCAAAAGAAGACCGGCTCATGGGGAAGCACATTGAAGCCTATGCCCAGCAGGATTATTCAAAAATGAATAGGAACCAATTCTCCACATACGCGGCCAAGAAAATGAACCCGAGCGAGTTCTCCAAAACCATTGAACAAATCAAGAAAGCCATTTTAGAGGGCGTGAAAGCATGAGTGATGAAAAACCCAAAAGCTCCCGATCCAGCGGACGACCCGGAGCGCGCAAACAGCCATCGCGGAAGCCTGCCTTAGGCGGACGGGGGGGAGGAAGACGACCATTCGGAGGAGGCGGGGGACGCGGGGACTTCAGGGGGGGCGGAAGAGGACGAGGCGGACCTCGACGCGATTTGACCGCTATCCGCAAAGAAGCCCTGACGGATGAACAGTTGAAAGAGATGGCCGCTACTGCCCCCATGACGGATGAAGAGCGCGACCGTCAAAATGCGTTACGAGACTGGAATCCCCAGACGGAAGCTGGGAAGATGGTTCAGAAAGGGGAAATAACCACCATGGAAGAGTTATGGGCGCGCAACCTGCCCGTGATGGAATCCCAAATCATTGACACACTGGTACCCGACCTCATGGAAAAGATGATTGACACTCGGAAGACCGCCTACGTCCGCGCGGCCGGAAGGAGCTTCAATTTCTCTGCGTATGTGCTGGTGGGAGATGGGAAAAACTACATCGGATTGGGATTGGGCTCAGACAAAGAACGATTTGGGGCCATACGAAAAGCCGGCCGCGATGCCCGATTGAAACTCATGCCCGTAAAAGTGGGCAGCGGCAGCTGGCAGGATTTCTCCGATACCACACGGAGCGTCCCATTCAAAATGATGGGAAAATGTGGTTCTGTCCGCGTCACGCTCCACCCCGCGCCCAAAGGGACGGGTTTAGTTGTGGGGAAGCACATCCAAGAAGTGTTTCGATACGCGGGCATCACGGACGTGTGGGGCCGGACCACTGGAAGCAGCGATACCAAACTAAACTACATCCGCGCCGCCTACGATGCTCTGGAACGGATGAACCACATGCGCATGTCTCCCGACTTGCAACGAAAGTTATCGGCCAGGAAAGGGGGTCATTCCGCATGATTGCCATCGTACGCGTCCGCGGGTTGAAAAATGTGCGGGTAGACATCCGCGACGCCCTCAAAAGCCTAAACCTGGACAGAAAAAACAATTGTGTTCTCGTTTCTCTCCCCGAGACGAGCGGGATGCTGGAGAAAGTACGCGATTACGCCGCATTTGGAAAAGTAAAAACGGAAACGATTGCCAAACTCGTCCAAAAACGCGGTCGTTTGGCGGGAGACAAAGCCATTACTGCCCATTCATTGAAAGTGCACAACGTGAATTCGTTCACCGAGTTTGCAACGGCTGTTGAAAGTCAAAAAATGACACTCAAACAACTGGGAATAAAACCCGTTTTCCGATTGAACTCTCCCAAAAAAGGATACGGAAAAATAGGAATCAAAAAACCCACTTCATTAAAAGGACCGCTGGGATTCCATCCCGAAGGATTAGACGAATTTCTCCAACAAATGATGTAAAAAAGGTGCTGCCATGGTCGTACGAAAGAAAAAAACAACGCGCTCCAAACAACTCGGAGAACGCACGCATGGACATGGGGACACCAAGAACAGGAGGGGGGCAGGCAACCGCGGAGGCAGAGGGAAAGCGGGGAGCCACAAGCACAAATTTTCCAAATACTATACCACTTTCGGCATCAAAGTGAGGCAGAATCCCTCCATCAAAAAAGGAAAAGCACTGAACATCACCCAATTATCGGAGAACCTGCCCGCGTGGATGAAGCAGGGAAAAGTCACGCAGGAAAACGGTGGATTGTGGGTTGTGGATGGACGAAAAGTGGGGGTATACAAGATTTTGGGGGCAGGAGAGGCCCCCAAGGATTTATTCATCCGGCACATCAAAGTGAGCGAAAAAGCACGGCAAAAAATAGAGGAAGCCGATGGGGAAGTGGAAGAAACGTTCAATGCGGCAGGCGGCGAGACGAAAGTCAACGACCCTCCTGCCGGGGAGCGCGATGAGTGATGGTGGACCTTTTCGAGCGATTGGACCCAATTCTCAAGCTGCTGCCTGAAGTGCGGAGGCCGGAAGTCAGCCCTCCGCTCATGACCAAAATTTTATACTCCGCTCTTGCCCTCATTATTTTCTTCGTCATGGGTCAAATAGAACTCATCGGGTTGAGCGGGCAATCCATTCAGCAAGTAGAAGCCTTGCAAACCATTCTTGCCTCTGATATTGGATCCCTAATTACGGTTGGAATTGGACCCATTGTCCTTGCATCCATAATTCTCCAATTGCTCGTGGGGGGAGGTTTTCTCAAATTAGATTTGAGTCTACCTGAAAACAAGGCGCGCTTTACCGCGACCCAAAAATTGTTAGCCATCATCCTATCCTTCTTCGAAGGGGCCGCCTTCTTGGGATTCGGCGTTCCAGGAATAGGTTTCCTGCAGGCCATGCCTGGGATGTTCCTCTTTATTGTTTTGCAGATTGCTATCGGAAGCATCGTATTGCTCTATCTGGATGAACTCGTTTCCAAATGGGGTATCGGGAGCGGTATTGGATTGTTCATCGCAGGTGGGGTTTCGCAAGGATTTTTCTGGCAGGTATTCCGGCCCGCAGACCAATTCGGGAGCGCGGGACGGATTTTCACGATAGGGCAGTCGCTCATCGAAGGGAGTCCCTATGCTGCGTTTGTGGGGATTGTACCTATTCTCTTCGTCATCCTCATCTTCCTCGCCGTGGTGTTTGCGGAAGGGATGCACGTGAACATTCCCATTGCCATGGGCCAGACCGGTGCAGGGGGGAGGTTTCCCGTCAAATTCCTGTACGTGAGCAACATGCCCGTCATCCTGGCGGCAGCCCTTTTTGCCAACATCCAATTATGGTCTGCCCTCACGCAGGGAATTCCATTCATCAAGGATGTCTTGTCTGGTCTCTCTTGGGCGACCCAACCCCCGCGCGTGGGGGGGAGTTTATCGCTTATTGAAGGACTGCTCACGCTGGGGATTACCTCCACGACTGCCTCCGAAGTGGCTCAAGCCATGGTATACCTCCTCATGCTTATCCTGGCATGTGTCGTATTCGGAAAATTCTGGATAGAGTTAGGGGGACAAGGGAGCAAAGCCGTAGCCGAGCAATTGGACAAGAGCGGGATGAGCATCCCTGGCTTCAGACGTGACCCTCGAATCATGCAGAAGGTGCTGGACAGGTACATTCCCCATGTTACGGTATTAGGGTCCATTTTCGTGGCCCTCTTGGCGGGATTATCCGACATCACGGTCGCCAGCCTGGTTTCAGGAACCGGGGTCCTCTTGGCCTGCGGAATAGTATATCGATTATACGAAGAATTGGCCAAGGCCCAATTAATGGACATGCACCCGGCTTTGAAAGCATTCTTCGGGGAAAAATAAAAGGGGGGGAAAACGGGTCGTACGTCTATCACCGTTTTAAAACATTCCCCAGGGGGATTGGGTACTAGCCGCCCCTTTTTCCCCCAAAATAGGGGAATGAACGGGTTTACGGCCACTCTCCTATGTTGTTCAGTCCGGCCGTGGATTTGGTATTGGTTTCCGCCCTATTTGCGGTCATCACCCAAACCCTGCAGTCCGTGCTGACGAACAGGAAAGAAATAAGGGAAAATCAGAAGAAAATGCAGGAAAAGAACAAACAATACCGGGAGTTGATGACACAAGGGAATAAAGCAAATCCGCAAGAACTGGAACGGGTCCAAAAGGAAATAATGGAACTCACAACAACCAGCATGAAAAGCATGCCTAAAATGCTGGTGGCCAACATGATTGTTTTCCTTCCCCTCTTTGCGATGGTCAGCCAAACATTCAACGGAATCCAAGTCCCCCTGTTTTTCCCGTTCAAATTGGTCTGGGAAACGACGGATTGGCTCTGGTACTATGTGTTGTGCAGCTTTCTTATTTCCATGTTCGTCAATCAAGTATTCAACTGGCATCTAAAAAAACAGGAAACAAAAACAGGAAACGCAACCCAAACCGCTCACACTCAATAACGCTGAAGGAATGAACCATGCCCACCAAATCCGACCGACGAAAACTGCGCGTATTCCGGCGCACCGCTAAAGCCACGCGCATGGTTGTGAAAGGAAAAAAACACGCCAAACTGACGTGCGCGCTCTGCGACAGGGCGTTGCACGGCGTCTCTCACGGAGCGAACAGTTCAGAACGAAAAACGCAATCCAAGACACACAAACGGCCGACTGGCGTATTCGCTGGAATCTTGTGCGGGTCCTGCCGAAGCATGGTCATCATAGAAGCCGCCAAAACCAAAAGCGGAATGAAACCCATGAATGAAATAGATTTGCGCGTCAAACCTTACGTTCAACAACTCGCCAAAAAGGTGAAAGAATGAGTGAAGTGTTTGCGATTGGAAGGGTCTGTTACAAGACGCATGGCCGAGACGCTGGAAACAAAGTGGTGGTGGTTGAAAAAGCCTCCAATGGTTTTGTCATGATTGAGGGGCCGCACACCAAAAAAAGCCGTGCCAACGTCACGCATCTCCTTCCCACCTCCCAAAAAATAACGCTCCCTTCCGTTTACACCCCCAAAGACCTGAATGAGGCACTTCGGACAAACTGAGGAATGAACCATGACCGAACACCGCTACTTCGTACGTATCACCGGCCGCGACTTGAATGGGAACCAACCCATCTACCGCGCCCTGACGGGAATCAAGGGCATTGGAATCCGCTTTGCCCGCGTCCTTGCCTATCAATTCCAAAAAGAACATGGAGTCGCGTACAACGCCCCATTAGGGAGCATCGCCGAAGATATGGATGGGAAGCTCGAGGATATTGTCATGCATCCCGCTCAGCACCACGTTCCCGAATGGATGCTCAACCGGAAGCGCGCGCTGGAAGGAAAGAGCACGCACCTCGTGATGAGCGAACTTGATTTTTCCATCCGAAACGATTTGCAGACCATGAAAAAACTCCGTTCGTACAAGGGAGTGCGCCACTCGCTCGGACTAACTGTTCGAGGGCAGCGCACGCGCACCAGCGGCAGGCACCGAGGTGCCGCCGTGGGAGTGGAAAAGAAAGTCGAGGCGAAGCCTGGCGGGAAGCCCGCCCCCGCAGCCCCTGCCGGAGAAAAAAAGAAATAAAGGTGAACAAGTATGGGAGACCCTAAACACGCAAAAAAACAGTACGGCACGCCTAAGAAGCCGTGGGACAAGAAGCTGCTCGACCGCGAGCGAGAAATCCGGGACATGTACGGCCTGCGCAACAAACGAGAAATCCGCCGGATCGACGCATTGCTGAGGAAGAAACGCGCCAACGCCAAGCAAATCCTCGCGCTCCCCCTGGAACAGCGCGCCGCCAAGGAAAAAGAACTGCTCGACTCCCTCATCCGATTGGGAATCATGCGCGGCACACCCGGATTGAACGAAGTGCTTTCCCTCACCATCGAAAGCATTCTCGAACGGAGACTCCAAACGCTCGTATGGAGAAAACATTTGGCCGGAACGGTCAAGCAAGCAAGGCAATTCATTACGCATGGTCACATCGCCGTGAACGGGGCCAAGGTCACCGCCCCCTCCTACATGGTCAACAAGACGGAGGAAGCCTCTATCGCCTACCACGGAAAACCAATGATATTGGAAGCCCCCCAGCAGGCCCTGCGCGACGCTAAACAACTGGAAAAAGACTTTGCCGAGATGCGGGGGGAACCAGGGGGAACGGAATCCATTCTCGCAGGAGAAGGGGCCGAATCACCCATCTCTCCCGATGCCGCAGACGTCCAACGAGAAGTCCAGACCGAGGAAGGGAAGTGACCGCTTATGGCAGGAACCGAAAACAAAGTGGGGCTGGTGCACATTTTCGCGACGCACAACAACACTATCATTCTCCTCACCGACCTGACGGGGGCAGAGACATTGGCGAAATGCTCTGGAGGAATCGTGGTCAAGACGCAGCACAAGGAAGGCAGTCCGTATGCGGCCATGAAGATTGCAGAAATCATTGCCCAAAAAGCCAGGGAAAAAGGCATTACGAATGTTCACGTCCGCGTCCGCGCCAAGGGAGGAATCCGCCCCCGAAACCCAGGACAGGGAGCCGAGGCTTCCATCCGCAGTCTCACGCGAAACGGAATTAGAATACTGTCAATTGAAAACGTTACTCCTGCTCCGCATGATGGAACACGGAAGAAGAAAAAACACCGGAGCAAGAAAGTCTGATTCCTGGAGGAAAAAAATCATGGCCCGCAATGCAATCAAAGTGTTGACTGACAAGGGAAATACCACCCACATTCTCATCAAGGGAACGAACACGGCCACCCTCAACGCGCTCAGAAGGACTATCCTAAGCGAAGTGCCCGTGCTCGCCATTGAAGAATTGTCCATTTATGAAAACAATGGAGTGCTGTTCGACGAATTTTTGGGCCACCGGATGGGAATGGTCCCCCTTATCACCGACCCCAAATCCTACAAGCTGGGGGACAAAGTAAAGATATCCCTGGATGTCACGGGACCGGGAATGGTCTACAGCAGAGACATCCACGTCGTCGATGAAGCCGTCAAAGTGGCGGATGAACGGATCCCCCTTGCCAAACTCAAAGCCGGACAGCGCATCCGGATGGAAGGGGATGCGGTTATGGGACAGGGAAAAGACCACGTGAAATACCAGCCCGGCGTCGTGGGATTCCGCGCCCTGCCCGTATTCACGATCAACGAATCCATTCCCTCTGAAATCATGCAAAGAATAGCCCAAAGCTGCCCCGTCAACATCATTGAAGTCAAAGGAAAAAAATTGAACATCACGCAAGAAGCGGACTGTACACTCTGCGGACACTGCGAAGAAGTGGGGGGCAGTTCCAATATCCAGGTGGATGCCGATGATACGGGATTCACTCTCATGCTTGAAACGCATGGGGGATTATCCAACAAGGACATCCTCCACCAATCCTGCAACATTCTGGTCGAAAAGACAAAGGGCTTCTTGAGCCAAATAGAGGAGGGATTGTAAAAGGCGGGCGAAAATTCCCCCACCCCTTTTAACGGCATAGGAACCCGATTGGTTGGCGTTCTACAAACGCAGGGGTTCCCGAGCGGTCAAAGGGGCGGGACTTAAGATCCCGTGGCTTAGTGCCTTCGCAGGTTCGAATCCTGCCCCCTGCACTTAGCCATTTTCGTCCGGCTACACCAAGGGACTACATTGCAGGGTTTGCAACCCTACGCAGTAGGCCACCATTGATAAAACAATCCAATGAAATGATTACTATGAAACGAACCGGACCCACGCACACCCGAACGAGAGCCCTTGTGGTTTATTTGGAGAAGCACGCCAAGGCCACCCACCAAAACGCCTACCGCGTGGTTTCTGAAATACTCACCCACTCCACGCGCCAACGGGCGGAAGTCAACCTATCCCACCTGAACGGGATGGCCGAAACCGCCAAAGACAAAGTGTTGGTCGTTCCAGGCGTGGTGTTGGGAAAAGGGACCCTCACGCACGCCATAGAGGTGGCCGCGTTGCGCTATTCGGGAAGCGCTCAACAAAAAATACGCGATGCCAATGGAAAAGCGTGGCTGCTTGAAGAATTGGTTTCAAACAAGGTTCCCGCCCAAAAACTGGTGTTGGTGAAATAAAACATGGAAAATAAAAAAACGACCCAACCAAAGACCGTAACGCACGACACGCCCAAAGAGGGCGTGCACTACATCGACGCCACTAATTTGATTGTGGGGCGAATGGCCAGCTTGATTGCGGAACGCCTGCTGAAAGGGCAATCCATCACGCTCGTCAACACCGAAAAATCCGTTTTCACTGGAAACCCCGTCATTTTGACCAAACTCTGGCAGACGCGTTTGGATTTACGCCCGCGCGGAAACCCCGAATTGGGTCCCCGCTTTCACAAGATGCCCGACCGCATCGTACGAAAAATAATAGAAGGGATGCTTCCAGCCAAACAGGAGCGGGGGAGAGAAGCGTTGAAACGACTGCGTACCTACATCGGGACGCCCGCCCCACTCACGAACCAAAAATTCCAATCTCTCGGAAAAGAAGCCCAAAACACCAAAACAAAAGGCATTACAAGCGTACTCGAATTGTCGAAAGCCCTGGGGTATCACGCGATGGATCCCCCAGGGATAAAGGAATGATGACCATGGCCAAACGAAAAGAAACCCTATTCAAAGCCACCAAAAAAGAGGCGATTGCCAAAGCCTCGGTGAAAGAAGGAAAAGGCATCGTACGCATCAACTCCCGATTGCTCGAATTGGTCAATCCCCCCATTTTGCAGGAATACATCCGCGAACCATTGACCCTTGCGGGAGACGCGGCGCAGAACCTGGACATCACCGTCACCGTGCAAGGCTCTGGACAAATGAGCCAGGCCGTGGCCGCGCGCGCATCCATCGCCAAATCCATCGTGGGATACACTCGCGACGAGAAACTCAAAAAGAAGTTTTTGGCCTATGACCGAATGTTGCTTGTTGACGACCCTCGACGCACCGAACCCAAGAAACCGCTTGGTCCCAAGGCGCGACGGAAGAAGCAGCACTCTAAACGATAAACCCTGGAGGATGAAAAAACCATGATAACCCCAATCCGATGCTTTTCATGCGGAAAACCCATTGCGGGCTACTATGAAGAACTCAAAACCCGAACCAAAAAAGGAGAGACGTCCGAAGAAGTGTTCAAATCCATGGGAATCTCCCGCTACTGCTGCCGGAGAATGCTGCTGACGCACGTGGAATTGATTGATGACGTGATGCGCTACAACACTTGACCGAGGAATGATACCTGATGACCGACACCAAAGAAGACATCCAACAAAACGTCCAAACCACCAATCCTGCCATTGAAAAATATTTGACCACGGGAGCGCACATCGGGACGCGCTTCAAGAGTGGGGACATGAACAGGTACATCTACAAGCAGCGCAAAGATGGATTGAAAGTGTTAGACGTTCAAGTCATTGACGAACGAGTGAAACAAGTCGGGTTATTTTTGTCCAAATACGACCCTAAAAAAATAGCCATTGTTTCGCGAAAATTATACGGAAAAACCCCTGCGGAAGAATTCGCCAAGGCCATCGGCGCGTACGCCATTAGTGGGAGATTCGTTCCCGGAACGTTTACCAATCCCCAAGGAAAAGAATTCCTGCAGCCGCACGTGGTCATTGTCACGGAACCCGAATCCGATGCGCAAGCCATCAGCGAAGCCAGCAACGTCCGCGCGGTGGTGGTCGCCCTTGCTTCCACCAACAACCTGCTCGCGAACGTGGACATCGTCATTCCCGTCAACAACAAGGGAAGGAAATCCCTGGCGCTCATTTACTGGCTCCTCGCCAAAGAATTCCTCAAAGCCACGGGCGTCCTTTCAGACGACGAAGCGTTTACCAAGAAAGTCGAGGATTTCGAATACCCCATGAAGGACGGGGAGGGTGAAGACTCTGGACAAAAACGCAAACGGCGCGATAGGAAATTCACCAACCGCTTCGAAGAGGCCGCAGGATTAGCCGGCGAACGGGACTAGCTCGGCCTTTTTGCTAAACAAATTCCCTTGGGGTACCGTTGGGTGATTATATGCGCAAAACCAAGCAAAGCCCATGGCTTTGCGGGCTTCGTAAAACCAATCGGTTTTACTCAGAGCCCGGGGAAAACGCATAAGACCCTAACGAGTGGAACAAGTTACTCGGCCTTTTTGGAAAAAAGGCCGGCGAAAAAGGTGTAATGCCTCGCCCTTTAGGGCGATATGCGTCGCCCACTGTTGGGCGAGCGAATACGCGA
>JAGVNS010000102.1 GCA_020053155.1 Nitrososphaerota archaeon | reverse complement strand
CAACCGAACGCCACATACAAGTTTAAATTATCAAACACCCAATCAAGTATTCAAGACCAAACAAAAAGCGGTGGTGACATAAGCGGTGTCACGCAACAGCTAATAGATGAAAAAGACCTTTTGAGTATTTAATTCAACTCATAAAACAAAAAGATTCAACTAAAAGTTAACTATGCAATTATTCCGGTTCATTTTTCTTTTCGGATTTTCTTGACTAAATCCACGACGTCTTCTTCCTTAATCTTTTTCTTGGCGTGGTGAAGGGGTTTGGTTATTTCGCTCCAGGAATGGGTCTTGGTGTATTCGTTGGTAATGGTTTGGGCTATTTCGCTTAATTCTTTTTGTGTTTTCTCCACAAACGAGGAAAAGTCTTTTCCGATGGGTTGAATCATGAGTGCTTCCTCTTTTCCGAGGTCTATTTTTTCGGTAAATGTTTTAGTGGATAGGTTTTGGGCGTATTTTTCGTATCCCAGCATGAAAAGGGTCTTTTGGATCGCGAGCTTTTTGACGGATTCAACGCTAATGTTGTTCTGACGTAATACGTGTAAGTCCACGTAGTCCCGGGCCTTGATTCCTCTTCGAGTGAGGATGGCTCGAATCTTTTCGGCTGCAATTTCGTTGATATCGTAGGCGTGTAATTGTGCGGATTGAACGGCCCAAGGGCCATAAATGGGATATTCTTTTTCGAGTTCGGCTTTTAATTTGGAGGAAAAATTAATGGCAATGGGATTGACCTTTTTTAGGGTGGAGGGGTGGGTTAGTTTTTCGGTGAAGTTGAATTGGATTTTGATGAATGTTTCCATTGGGCTAATGGCTGATGGGTACCAGAATTTGAAGGTTGCGAATCGGTTGCTTCCCCCGAGTTGCACGTAGTGTTTGTTTGATTTTTGGGGTTTGAAATCGAGTCCCACCGTTTCTCCTACTTTTTCGAATAAAGTCATGAGTTCATTTAGTTCTTTGGATATTTTTCGTCGGGTTTCGTTCGCGGAATGTGATTCGAGTTTTTGGGTGTCTATCCAGGTGAAGTCTAGGTCTTCGGAGAAGCGGTAGTATCCAAAATAGACTTTGGTGAGGCAGGTTCCTCCCTTGAAGGTAAAGTGTGTGCTAAAATAGGTTGATTTTTCTAATTCGAGGAGGAGTCCTTGGAGGTACAAGTCTTTTTCCACCATCAGGGTGTTCGGGATGTTCATTCCGTTGGCTATTTTTTGGATAAAATCTCCGGGAATCATGATAGTTCCTCCACGATTTTTTGAACCGAGCGAGAATAATGCGTAGCGTACGCTCGTAATTTTTTTTTGGAGGCCGTTTCCCCCCACTCAATGACCTCGTCCACGATCGCTTTATTGGTACGTCCGGCGTATTTTCGGACATGAATGAGATCTAGAATGGTCTTTTCCAAATCCGAATAACGAAGACTTTTCTCCCGTTTAATACCAAAACGAAATAGGTCCTTTTTTAGTTTTACGAATTTTATTTTTCGTCCGAGAATGAGGATGGGTTTGGGTCGGAAAAGCGTATCGGAGACCACATAGTCTACATTAAAGTGTTCGTGGGTAACGTTGTTCCACTTGATGGCGGTTTCCAATCCAAAATACCAGTTTTTTACTTTCTTGTATTCCATGGCTTTCGCAATCGCCTCATACGGATTAGGCCCCAGCGTTTTCAGTCGTCGTTCTTCTACCGATGGAATGTAAAAGAATCCCCGGAGAATTCGGATCACGTACTTGTTTCGGAACAAATAGGCTAACGCGTCCCCATACGATAAGCCTAAGGGTTTGCATCGTTCTTTCAGAGCGGAGGCTGTAATATATCGGCCTTCTTCCAGCCACAACCGTCGGACGAGAATCGTATAGGACATTTATCTCACAACTTAATACTAACTACCAAACTATAATATAAACCTTTTTAGGCTTTGCCGCCAACTATCCCTCGCAAATACCCCCGTATCTCCATCCGCGTCATCGTCTGATGATATTTTTCGTATTCTTTCTTGTCCTCATTATTGGTTATCACGTACCACCATTCCTTGTATTTCCCATTATTGTTTTGACCCGTCTTTTGAGCTAAATCCAGGGGAAAAGAAAGAGAATCAGCAGCGTATATATTTTTCCCATTGAGATTCTGGATAGTCGAGCCATGTTAATCCATCGCGGTTACCGGCAATGAAAAATTCAGCATCCCACACACGCATGATTGGAGTTGTCTTGCAGACCCTTTGGCCAATCAATAACATTGGTGGAGGAGGATTGAGGGAGATCGGCTATGTAAAGGGCGCCCGCCGAACCAGATTCAACCGAAAAATTTTGGATCAAATCCAGGGTAGAATTTCCATTAAAATTCCCAATTGTCACGTATTCGTTCCCCGAATTCCCCGGGAATGTTACTGGAAAACCGCTTACTGCTTTTCCGTTCCGGTTGTACGCGTACACCTTTGTTTTCCATATATCATTGGTCTGATTTGAATATAGGATTTCCTGCTCAAGATCGGCATCTATGTTAGCGAGCGTTGGAATGGGCAGCCATGAATAATAATAGGGGACCCTGAAAGGAAATCCGGAAATGAGTGAACCATTTTTTTTGAAAGCGTAAATCTTGCTCTTAACCGGGTAATCCGTGAACGACATCGCGACGATGTCTGGACTACCATCCCCATCAACATCGCCTAGAGCGGTGTTACCCGTAAAATAATCCCCCGTCTGACCGGTGACAGGCCATCCATTCACTGGAGCCCCATTTCCATTGTACGCGTATATCTGCTTCCCAACATAGTTGGCATTGTTGAAAATGATTTCCATTTGGGGATCCGAATCCATATCCATGAGAGTGAGAAACGACCCATTGTTTACGCTATCCCCGCCGGTCGTAGGGATAATACTGAGCTTTTGTCCTAACGAATCATAAATCCGAATCTTGCCCGTGGGAGTGGCCACGATGACTTCTTTGCCAGGAGATGCAGAATCGACATCCCCCACCACAAGTCCCCCGTCAAGAGATACCTCGTTTCCGGGGGAACTATACCAATTTGGCCAACCCGAGACGGGGGTCCCATTACTATGAAACGCATAAACGGCAGCCGCACTATCCAGTCCAGAGACGTCGTTAAGGAGTAACGCATTAACCAGTATTTCAGGAGAACCATCCCCGTCCAAATCAGCGACGACGGGATCCCCACGTATGATTGTGTTGTTCCAGTGACCATATTGATTATTGATACCGGTAATTTCCTGCGGCCACCCCGGAAAGGGAATGCCATCCGACCCGAAAACCAGTATTCTAGAATGATTAGGAGTTGAAGTGAATGAACTATTTGCACTAGCCCCAATGACAATTTCACTATCCCTTTGATTATCCAAATTGGCAATGATGGGATTATTTCCCGCGACTTGATCATCTATCCCTTGAAAATCAATCAATTGAGGCCACCCCGGGCGAGTTGAACCGTCTTTCTGTATAACGTACAAGTGTAATTGTGCCAGCGTCACGATTTCATCCTGATGGTCATTATCAATATCTCCCACCGCCCGATTCCGGTAGGCCGGATATGGGAGAGTAGTCAAAAGTTTGGGCGGACGAAGTAGGATAGCCGAACTAAGAGTGGGGGTGGAAGCAGGAGAAGGGGAAAGAGCTCCCGTGGAAGAGGCGCTGGGTGGAGAACCAGTTGCGAGAGAGGGCTGAACCACAAAACCGGAGGAGACGCTTAACTGCCCCGTCAACCAAAACGCGATTCCGAAAACGAGGAATAAGAGGAGCAACGTATTTTGTATGGATGAAACCATCATTGCCATGGAGGGTTTCGAGTATAGAGAACTTTGATTAACCCTGTTTTTTTCGATAGTTTTATTTTCTCGGACTGTTTCTATTTTTGATTCTTTTTTGGGAGTGTGATTTTTTTTGGTTTCGTTTAATTCGTACATTTTGAAT
>JAGVNS010000036.1 GCA_020053155.1 Nitrososphaerota archaeon | reverse complement strand
TCACCATGCAAGCGGTTGGAAAAACTGCTCAAGTGATTGTGGTGTAAGTTCGGAGACAATTCAAAGAAATTAAAGGATTGTTGAAAGGAACGGGAAAACCCGATTATGCTGCGTGTGTGGATATTGCCACGCAAGCGGCGTTGAAAGAAATGGTTATTCCCTCCATTTTGGTTGTGGCGCTTACGATTGCCGTGGGACTTGTTTTGGGAGCGGAAGCTGCAGGGGCATTCATTATGGTTACCACCATCACGGGAATCATGCTCGCCCTCACGTTAAACAACGCCGGGGGAGCGTGGGACAATGCCAAAAAGTACATTGAATCCGGCGCGCATGGGGGCAAAGGAAGCTTTGCCCACAAGGCTGCAGTGGTGGGAGACACGGTGGGGGACCCGTGCAAGGATACGGCAGGGCCTTCGTTGCACGTGGTGATTAAGCTCGTGGGAACATTGAGCTTGGTACTGGCGCCCCTGTTTTTGATGTGAAAGAGAAAGCAGGGCTATTTCCTGCAATGTTGCATATATAGCAAACCACCCTGCAAAAGTTCAAAAATTAAAACGGTTTGCTATAACTTATTGTTGGTAAATATTTATAACGAAAAAAGAAACTACTAAATTGCTTCGCACATCGTCGAACAAAAGTTTAACAAAGCTTTTTCTTACTTTTTAATGGTCGCCATCTTTTAACCAAACGTCAAAACTTTATCTGATTCTTCAATCAATTGAAGCAGTTCTCCCATAGTGGACACGGGGCAAATTTTACTTTCTTCTTTTTCTCTTATTTTCAAACAGGTTCCACAAGCAAGAATTATTCCATTTCGCTTTTTGAAAGTATCAATCATCCTTTGGACATTAAACTTCCCATCTTGAATATTCTCACATTCAACACCTTTTCCTAAAAGAAAGAGCTTTACCACATGTTCCTTATTTAATGCTTCAACTCCGAACCGAAAAGCATTCCATATGGTTTCAGGTTCGTTAGAATTCAAGATAATCCCTATCTTCATTTTATTGTTACCTGGCATTGTCAACCATCTCTTTGACTTCTTTTTCAACTTCTTCAGCTTCCTCTGGACTTACTTCCTGGAAAAACTGCGAAATCATGGTTGGTTTCATGCCAACAATTTTTACCTTGCCATTTTCTTCCAAAATATTTATTTTACAAGGCATACAAAGAGATATTAGTCTATTTTTGTTCAAAAATTGGTTGGCATATTTTCCTGAACAAATTTCAATTATTTTTAGTGGTTTTTGATCAAATCCTTTGGCTGCTAATCTTTCTTTAACATCATAAATCTGAAACAAAACCCAGCCTTTTTTATCTACTGCTTTCAAAACGGATACAACCGCTTCATCAAAACTTTTCATAGTTTCAACCATATATGCAAAATCTTCTATTTTCATCTTCCCACCTTCCCGTACTTTTAATTATAGGTATGATTGTCCAGACTATTAAAACAGCAGTAGTATCCTATTTTTTACACCCCTACTCTTTCAATAATCTTTCCGTTTTTCTTTAATTTTTCAGCCAAAACTTCTCGTATTATATCAAACGCATTTTTTTAAGAAGAAAGGGTGATAAGTGAGTATGAAAGCCAAAACCAATATGACAAAGACTACATCAAAAAAAGAAGTAAAGGATTCGGCATGGGAAGGGATAAAGGCGGGATTTGAAAGCTTGAAGCGCGGAAAAGCAACGGAATGGAAATATCCTTTCAAATGAGTCCCTGCTCTTTGAGCGTTTGATACGTAAATTCCTTGTAAAAAGCTAAATTTTGTTTAATCATGGCGATGGTTTCAGGCTGAACCTTCTTGACACCCATTGAAACCAACAGTATGGCTTTCCATTCTTCATAGATGAGAAAATACATCCTGTTTCCGTTGAACTTTTTCTCTCGAAAAAAGGAAAATCCGAGTGGTTTTCCTACTTATGGTCCATTAAATTCCTTGTAATTATTCACGGAGTGATTCGCGTAGTCGTCGAATTAACCGGGATCACGGTGATAGGTGTGGCAAGCGAATAATAGGGGGAAGGGGCCCCTACGATGTCAACGGCGCGGCATCGCAATACCACTTTTTCTTTTCCCTTCAACATATTCAAATTCCATTTTACTTTCCCTCCTTCCGGATGCGTTCCGATGAAATTCCACTCCTTCTCTTCGTCACCGATGGTGAGAGTTAATGGGACGTTTGCCGCGAGTGCATGTTCCAATGCAATGGTTGGAATACTTGGATCGAAATTTTGAAACGACTCGAGGGAAAGAGTCATGGTATCACCCGTGGACAGAGTTGTTTCCCCGGAGTGAGTAAACGAATAATTACAAGAATCGAGTAAACCACCACCACAGAATCCTTTGGCGGTGGACGGAAGTTTAGATAAGGTGTCGAGGCTCGGGAAAAAGAGGAGGGCTTCTCCGGTAGAGGAACTCCAGTATCCGCTCAGGGAGGGCCATCCCAAGTCGAAGGATGAGTGCCCGGTAAAAGGAATGGACGATAGTCCGTTGAAGGAAGAGGAATACACCCAGTTGTCGAATGAGGGGTTGTAGTATCGCGTGTCGAAGAATCGCAATTCATTGACTGTAATGGGAGGACCTGTACGCGTGATGCGAAAGAGGGGGCTCTTGGCGTTGGACCATGTGTAGATTTCGGCTTTCCAACCCGATCCGTCAAGGGCATTCGCATCATAGTAGGCGTAGGTAGGGTTGCTTTCGCGCAGGGTGAAATTGAAAGAGTGCCATCCGTCGGCATAAAATGAAAGCGCAGCCAGACCCCCTGCTCCCATATATTGGGTGTTGAGTGGATCCCCGCTCGGGTAGTGGTGAATGCAACTTATTTTTCCAAGCGTGGAAGGAACGCCACAGTCCAGCGTAATGCTGGTTTCGGGTGCCCAGGAAAAATGGGTGGTGTTGGCATCCACATATCCAGAATAGGCAGGTGCTGTCGCTTCTTCATTGTCGTAGTAAACCGCGTAACTCGCACTCCCGTTCACGTCGGCGAGGAAGGTAATGATCCCTTGGGTTGGACTGGCATGACTGGGAACCTCATTCCCTCCCATTCCGCAGGGGGCATCTACGATTCGTATTTCCTCCGCCTGACTTCCAAAAATGGAAAGGTCAAGGAAGATAGGGGTCGCTGCTCGTGTAACGGGCTGGGAAAGGGGATCGGTCAATGTCACGGTTCGACATGCGTCCCAAGCGTCATTCCACCATGCGGATGGATTGTTTCCAAACGTGGACTCTACTTCATACGTTATTTCGTCTCCTAGCTGTTGCGTGACACCGCTTATGTCACCACCGCTTTTTGTTTGGTTTTGAACACTTGATTGGGTGTTTGATAATTTAAACTTGTATGTGGCGTTCGGTTG
>JAGVNS010000122.1 GCA_020053155.1 Nitrososphaerota archaeon | reverse complement strand
GGAGTTTGTTTTACGTATGAAAACGGGAAACTGACCCAAACAAGCTATCACCCTGAAACGTTTTCATTGCCTGACCCCATTCTCAATATGCAGGGATTTGAGCGAGAAGAATTCCACAAATTCATTTCACTCACACGCTTACAGGCCGAAGTGCAGAACGCAAGTGAACTTATCCTGAAAACAAAACCAGGCGTGTGTTTTTTGGATGGAAGTTTGATTCCTCACCCAATGGACAAACCGGGGGCCGATTCTCTGCTCAAAAAAGAATACCAAAAAACCATTCAGGCATTTGTTGAATTGTATGAAACCGCGGAGAAAAACAATTGCACCCTTATTGGGGCCATTGAAGACAGTCGGAGTACGCGATTGAGTGAGTGGATTCATGAAAACATGGTGCTTCCAATCGAACAACAGGACAGCACGATGCATGACCCCTCGTTATTAGAGCGCGTGCTGCAATCCGGAGAGCGAAGCATGGTTTTTCCATATGCTGAAAACCCCTCTAAACACATCATTCTTACCGACTTTCCAGAAAAGTGGAGGCAGAAACTATTCGCGTGCTATGTGAAACCCTCGCAATGGGATTACCCCTTGCGCATTGAATTTTTGAGCGATTTTGAACATGCATCAGTAAACGCCCAACGCGTGGGAGAAATTGCATATGCGCAAAGCGGCTTGCACAAAGAATACGCATTTCCCTCCGTACTCATCGAAGCGGATTTGAGGGCGGGATTGAAGCAAGAGGAAGTGGAATTGGTGGGGGATAAAATACTTTCCAAACTGGGAAGACACACGCTACGACTGAAAAGAAGGGACCGAAGACCATTCTGAACGAATGCACTGCGGAAGAACGCCAACCATACGATTAAAACCAGATAAACAGAAAATCATATATGCCCCCCTCACCCGAAACCGAGCTCGGAACCATTGTCTCCACCCCCGAAAGCCCATCCCCCTCCCGCGTGGATTTTGTCGTGCTAAAAGGGAAAGTCCACCAGGGACAATTTGTGGAAATACCCTTTTCGGAGGGAACCCTCATTGGGATGATTACCAACGTCCTCAAAACCAACAAATACTTTGAGCGCGCGGACGCGGTGAAAGAGTTTGAAGCACAGGGAACCAAACTCTTTGAACAATTCCCCGTAAACGATTGGGAATACATGCTGGCGCAAGTAAACCCATTAGGGGTATTTACCCAAACCAACATCAAGCGCACCACTTTCCCTCCTTCTCCGGGAACAAAAGTGTACAACGCGCAGCCCGAAAACATTGTGCTATTTTTAGGGTTGGATGAAGAAAAAGGAATTGAGTTAGGAGAAATGGAGTTTCACCCGGTGAAGATTAAAATCAATTTATCTCGGCTGCTGCAAAAACACCTATCTATTTTGGCTCAAAGTGGTGCAGGAAAATCTTGGACTGTTTCATGCTTGCTCGAAGAGTTGTTAGAAAGAAAAAAAGAAAATGGTCGAATTGCAATTGTGGTGTTTGACGTGCACGGAGAATACACCAATTTCGCGGAGCCCTGCACGGACAAAAAATTTGTTGATTACAGCGGAAAAACGCGCTTGATTCGCGCACGGGATTTGAAAATAGGAGTTCCAAAACTCAACGTGGGAATGTTTGCCATGCTTCTCCCAAATGTTTCTCCCGCGCAAAAAAGGGAATTGGGAAAAGCCATTGACGCATTACAAAGCAAAATGAAGGATGGATTGGGACCCTATGATTTGCAGGACATCAAAAGCGAATTGATGAGCGAATTGGGAAACAAAGAAGGAAAAGAAAGCGTCATTACCACGTTATTGGGATGGTTGAACGAATTGGAAGGAATGCGTTTGTTTGGAAAAGCGGATAACCCCTCCTTATTGGATTTGGTTCAACCGGGAATTTTAACAGTGGTTGATTTGTCAGACATCATTTACCAAAGAAAAAAACAAGTGATAGTGGGGTATTTGGCCCAACGATTGTTTAATGAGCGTAAGGATGGAGCCATTCCCCCTACCACCATCATTCTCGAAGAAGCGCACAATTTCATCCCGGAAAAAACGAGCAAACACGAAGCCACGGCCAAATACATATTCCGCACCATTGCACGGGAAGGAAGAAAGTTTGGAGTGAGTTTGTGCTTGATTTCCCAACGCCCGGTACAATTGGACACGACAACACTATCGCAATGCAACACCCAATTGCTTCTGCGCATTACCAACCCGTATGATATCAAGCACATCGGGGAGAGTGCGGAAGGACTTTCTTCGGAGAGTTTAACGATGCTCACTTCATTGAAAGTAGGGGAAGGGGTGTTAGTGGGAGAGGCGGTAAACGCCCCCACGTTTTTCAAAATACGCATGCGAAAATCACAACCCTCGCGACACGAAGGGAGTTTGGAAAAAGCAGGAATCGAATACGAGGAAAACCAGACCAAAAACAGGAAAGAGACGGAAGACTTATTATAAACCAAAAACAGTCATTCTAAATGCCAAGACGATTTGTCCCTACCGAAAGACAAAGAAAAGTCCTTCAACATATCGGCCTCATGCCCCTCACGGACAGACCCGCCATTAGCAAACGGTTTGGAATTCCCCTTTCTGAACTGCTTCGAATCGAAAAGGAAAAACCATCCAGGCGCCTCGCGCTTGAATTAGCAAAACGTTTTGCGGGTCATCCACAAAAAACAGCCCTTTCATTTCATCCCAAAATTTGGCTCGTTCATCGCATAGCCGAATTGGCGCCCACTCATTCGAATAGGGAAATTCATCTGATACTGATAGAAGAGAAGACAGCACACCCCGCACTTGGTGAAATTGAAATCCCAAGAGCAGAAGGAGTGGGAAAAATCATTTCCGTACACCAACTCCGAACATCAGATGAAACAAGTGCGTTGAGAAACAGGGCCATTAGGAAACCAGATAGGAACAACCTCTCTCCCGAACAGCGAGCTATGCTGTTGAGCAAATCAGACCCATTTATTCGAGGGGTTGTGCAACAATTGAAACAATTGGGACGTTTTGACGATTCCCATCAGATGATGGATGCTATTGTTGACGCAATGCAACACGCATTAAAAAAAGTAGAATTTGCGAACAACGCCGACAAAAACGAATTAAGGGGCAAATGGTTCGGATTTCTGAAGTCGCGAAAAGTTAGAAATATCATTCTTTCGAATGTAGCAACCCGACTGAAAAGAGAGAATGCAGAAGGACAAAAACGAATTAGACTCCCAAAAGACAAATCACAACACCCGACGCATGAAGTGGACATCTTCCAAAAACCAACGAAAGAAAAAATCCAAATCACCTATTCAAAACCCTTGACCCCCCGCGAAAGGGAAATTGTCGAACTCCTAAAAGAAGGAAAACGACCCATCGAAATAGCCCGAATAGTGGGACTTGGACGCCAAGCCATATCCTACCACCTTAAAAAAATTAGAAAAAAAAGCAGAATCAACTAGAATGGTCGGAACCAATGGCGGTTTGGGGTTCCATTAGGAGTATATAACGCCGGGAAATTGATTTCCAAAGTATGTCTCCCAATACATACAGTCTGGTCTCAGTCTCGGCCCGCGAAGAAAAGCGGGGGGTGGATGTAACATTCGCCAATGCCCAGCATCGCCTCACTAAATTCTATTCTTTTTTTCCATCCTTCTACCTCCCCCACACTTCCACTACTCCATTCGAATCCCTTTTGCATGCCCAATTAATGGAACGCCACCAATTGGTTTCGCATCCCAAAAGTTTGCAAGTGATGAGTGGAACGTGGGGGGATTTGAAAAAAATAGCTCAGAAAATATACGCGCTCACGCATTACTTTCCATTGCTCATCGAACCTGAACGGCAGTTTTTGCTCACGCAGAATTGGAGATACTTCCAAACGTTTGATGAAAAACTTTCTCCCTTATCTATTGCATTTGAAGAGACCAAAATGGAGGGGTTGGCGGAGGGAATGCTTCAAACCCTCAAAGAACTACAAGGGCACAATTCCATTTTAGCCCATCAACTTACCCAGCGCGCAATCAAGAGTCACGAACTCTTTGTTCCCCTCACGGATGTGCCCGAAGACTTGGAAGAAGCGCTTGAACTCCTTCTCGACAACCACTTTTTCAAAACGCAAACACCCACCCCCGTTCAAACGGCCCCAAAAATGGACCGAAACACGTGGAACGTTGAAAAAAGGAATAAAGCGAATCAAGTTGTATGGAAAACTCCCCTGAATAATGAAGGAAATTGTTCCTGCTGCCAGCCTTGCTCTCCCTTTGAAGCGCACGTGCAATTGGGAAGCGAAATAGACGCAAGAGTGACACAGGATGGAGTGTACATTCACACCAATGATTCCCTGCGCAGCCAAACCTATCACGAAAACCATTCTGAAAAAGAAAAGCGCATTCAGCGCGCACGAGAATGGGGACTTTCAACCACCCCCATGGGCCCCCTTTGGAGAGGAGAAAAAATAACGCTCTCCCTAACCGAAGCACGCCACGCGCACGAAAACGGATTAGTAACCCTCTCATTCGATCCTTCTAAAGCAGTTTGGAAATGCAAAAACCAACCCGAACAATTGCTTCACCAATTGCACACTTACTTATTCCAACGCCTCCAGCACCATGCCCAAACCCAAACAGAGCTCGTGCAGCCCTATTTAACGCAATACCAGCTCGCCTACACCATGTATGCACGGCAAAACCCAGTGGTACAACTCCATTCCTCGGGAGAAAAAACCCTCCAAGAATGGATGGGAAAGACACCCTGCCATTTGCAATGCGGAGAAACAAAATGGAGAGACACTCGGTTCACCCAACGCTTGAGTGGAGCATTGGAATAACTCCCTCGCCCCACCCCCCCTTTTAGCCCACTCCTTCATCCAGCCGCCTCTACCCAACGAGGGCCTTTTTATAGGTTTCTCCGCGATTTGAGTATTCAGGCGGAAAAAGAGTATGACAACCATGACGCGATTCGAAAAGACCCGCATTATCGGGGCAAGGGCCTTGCAGCTGGCGTTTGGAGCCCCCCCTTTATTGGAGAGCAAAAAAGTCATTTCCCCCTACGATTTAGCGCGTAAGGAATTCGAGGAAAAAGTGATTCCCTTATCGGTTATCCGAAACCTACCCAATGGACAGTTCATCCGAATTGAGGTGAATTGAATGGGAAAATCCGTTCCCAAAGGAATCAAGAGCAAAGCCAATATCATCCTGAAAGAGATGCCTGACTCCTTTTCGGAAAAATTCGAGCAAAACAAGAAAGTTGTCACCGAACTCAAATTCCCTTTTTCAAAATGGACTACCAACGTCATGTCCGGGTTCATTACGCGGCACAAACGCAAACAAGCCAAAGCATTATTGAAAGAGCAGGAAGCCAAGCAGAAAAAAGACGTGGCCATGAAAGAGGCCGCGGACATGAAGAAAGAATGGAAAGCCAAAGAAAAGAAAGAAACGGCTGCCGAAACACCTACCGCTGAAGTCGCGCAATAACACCCTTATTCTATTTTCGTTCCCAAATCAATCATCTTATTCACGGGAATGGTAATTCCATCCTCATTCTTTTCACGCTCCAACACGTATAATGAGCCCGTCGCGGATTTTTCTATTTCGGGAGAATGGGTAATCACAAATACTTGGTCCACTAATCCCGGCAATCGCGTTTTGAGCATGGAGGAAAGCATCTGAATGGATTTGGCATCCAAATTGTGCGTAGGCTCATCCAAAATAATCCAACTCAACTGGCGCGTGAGAACGAATGCAATGGCCATGCGCAACGCCAGAGCGGCCGCACTCCTCTCTCCCCCTGAAAGGGAGGATTCGGCGGAAATCCAACTGCCGCTGCGCTCTTTCACCGTTAACACGTAATCGTTGTCCTGCACCAACACTTTTGCAAGCGTGAAATCCTGATAGGGATACAGGCTCGGCCACAACTCCCCCAACGCCGCATTAATCGCCTCCACCACCCCCTCACGCAGCTGCTGCTGGGTTTCAACCAATGCATTGGAAAAAATTCCCAACCCTTCTTCCACTTCCCCATAATAGGAAAGGGTGGATGAAATGTCGTCGCGTTGTTTTTGCAATTTTTGGACACTCGAGACGCGGGCGCTCAACTCCTGCTCCACCTGGGAAAGGAGTTCCTTTTCCCTATCCAACGCGTTCCACTCCGACTCGAACGAGGCCCATTCGGTGTTTAATTTATCCCACTCTACGCGGGGGTTTCCCAGAGAAACCAAGTGCTTTCCCTCCTCTTCCGCCTCACGCTTCATCTTTGAAAATTCCTCTTTAACAATGGCCATCTCTTCCCGCTTCCCCAATTGAATGGAATACTGACGGAGTTTTTCTATTTCCGACTCACTCACAACAACCCCCATCGCGTTCAACGCCGATTGGGCCTTTTCCCATTCTCCCTTCGTTTTCTCCAACTCCCGATAAAGGCTTTCCCCATCCATAATTCGGACGCGCAAACTTTCCTGTTCCAATATAAGGCGTTCAAGCGCATGGAGCGCTGCCTCTATCCCCAATCGCTCCGACTGCAAACGTTGACGCGATGCCTCCGCCTCGGCACGCGTAGCGCCGATGAACTTTTTCTTTTCCCCCACTCCCACCAAAATGGCTTCCTTGTGTTCGGGCCTTATTTCCTGCCTGCACGTGGGGCAGTTGGCGTGCAATGATTCCAATGCGGCCGCTTCCTTCGCTATTTCCCCCAACTGCGTGTCGGAAAAACGGATAATGGAAACGCATTCGGTCCAATCAGACTGAATCTTGGAAAATCGGTCACTCAACTGCTTCTTCTGCTGGGACAACTCGCGAATCTGCGCTTCCACCGATGAGAGAGAGAGACCGTTAGTCCGTTCCTCCCACTCCTTTTTCCTGCGCTCAATCAACTCTACGCGCTGCAGGGCTTTTTGATGCTGCACATCCAACAAGCGATGCTGTTCCTGCTGGGCCTGCAACATCCTGATTTGGGTCGCGGCGGACCTCTTTTCGGATACGATAAAATCGATTCCCTTTTGGTCCCACTCCGGGTCTGTAAGTGAAAACGAATGCAGACGCGTTTCCAATGCACCCAAGCGACCTTTCATCGATTGCCATTTCTGGGCCGATTCCTCCGCAAGCACGGTCTTATCCCGCCACTCTTCCCGGGCTTTCCCAATACGCTCCTTCTCCCCTTCCTTTTGGCGAAGCTTTTCAATGATTTGCTTTCGTTTCTCTTTTTGGGATTCGAGTTTGAAGCGGAGCTCGTTCACATCCT
>JAGVNS010000126.1 GCA_020053155.1 Nitrososphaerota archaeon | reverse complement strand
GTACGCGTCGTGGCACGAACGCGCGTCCGACGGACACGAAAATCATTGACTAGAAAACCAAGCGGCTTGTCCGTCGTCTGGAGAAGATGAACCAATCGGGGGTTCGTTCTTTTCAAATCGACTTCGGAACGCGCCTTGAGAATTATTTTTCCATTCAATCGAAAAACGATTTTTCGGAGCATCATCCCATCGAGCCGCGTCTTTTTCTCGAGCCGAAATTGGGCTTTAGGAAAAAGCTGATGAACCAAAAAAGCGGTGGATTCGGGATGGGCCAACAGGGGCGCGAACCACCTACGAATCGAAGAGCGCATGGAAAAGGAAGAGATTGAAAGTTAATAAATCGCCGACTCACGCATGAGGGGGGTTCCCGTCTTCCGGCAGACGTAAAACCGTTCCCAGACTTTAGCATGAAGGTCCCCCACAAAATGGAATTCACGCGTACGCGTGGTACTCCTGAGACGGGTTCGGCGGACATTGAACCGGCGCACGATTTCTCCCAACGGAAGCGATGTTTCGTGCAAAAGACGAACGAGGCCGGGTTTGGATGTTGAAAGATTGACTTCGGAGCGGGCGTGGACCAGCTTTTCCCCGTCCAACTCAAATCGGACCCGGCGGACCATTTTTCCAGCGTGAGTGACCCGCTTTTCAAGGTGAAACGTGGTAGTGGGATAGTATTTCCTGACAAAAGCGGTCGTCCCCATGGGGGTTGAAAGGAGGGGAGCATACCACCGAGAAGCGTCTCGCATACCTACACCCCAAACCAAAACTTAAAAAACGCGACCGGAAAAGAATACGTGAACCCCATGAATGAACACGCACATGAGAAACCCGTCATTCCCTTTTCGGTCTGGGGGGGAATCGCCCTATTACTTGTGGGAGTGGTCGTGGGAACGTATCTCGCCCCGGCCCTCGAACCCTGGATAAACCCGGAAAGGGCGGCGCTGCTTCAAAACACCCAAACAACAGTCGCACAGAATGCCCTGCTCAAAAACCAAGTGGACTGTCTCACGGAGGGCATCATGCAAAATCATGGAAAGGCCGCTTTAACGGATTGCACGTGAAAAAATTTTCTCTAGATTTTTAACCCGATTGCTCAAGTCAACTCGCTGCATGCAAAAAGAATGGGGAGTTGTCATGATCCTCCTCCTCGCGAGTGGGTGCATCGATAACCGATTGACGGCTGGAGAAGTAGCCATCTGCCTGAACGCTACGCAGACCCAGTTATCTTCCATTCCCCCCTGCCTTACACCCGGAGCATGCCATGCCGAATGGGAAAAGCAAGTGAAGGTGCCCCCCTTCCATTTTCTTCCGGTGGGGGGAAGGGTTTACCAAATGCAAAACGCCATTGAAAAAACATGGGAATCTCTCGCAAGGGCCCACACGTTACTGCAAAAAACCCGTTTGGATTGCGAAAAGGGAAATCCCCTTCCCATCCTCCAAAATGGATTCGCGAGCGCCGGACTGCTGCACCAATCCCTGAAATCAAGCGAGGAAGCCTACATCCACGCCCATTCCGTTTTGACCACCAGCGCCACGAATGCACATGCACTCGATTTGACGGAAGTGAAAGACACCAAAGCATACGAGAAATATGCCCAAATCCTGTCGCTCCTCCAATCAACGGCAACTGACAATTCCACCAGCGAAATAGCTCAGAGAATGGAAGAAAACCAGTCCTATTACACGAATGTGGGAAAGCTCATCACCCAAACCCCCGTTCCTGGATACACCCCCGATTGGGGGAAGACATTCACGTGGTATGACACGGGAACCAAAATTCTCTTCCCTGAAAAAAAACAGACCATCCTGTGGTTTTCGGCCGTGTGGAAGAGCCTCATTGCCTCCATGACCAACACTCAAAACTGGGGAAAAAATCTTTATCTGCTCGAACACCTCAACGCGGACGCGCTCACCCAAAACATAGCCATGATGGTCTCTCCCAAGAACGGAACCATCATCCAAATGGCACAGTTGGCCATCGACCTCGAAAACGAAATAAGAAAAATCGACCATGACGAAGAACAAGAACTCAGAGAGCTGGGGGAACGAATTTTTACCCTGCGTGAAAAAAGGGAACAACTCTCCCAAAAAGAAAAAGAAGAAGCAGTTCAGGCGCTCCAACCCTATTTTTGGGCGTATGACATTCCTCTCCCGCCAAAGGGGGAAGAAGGAGAGATAACCACGCTCGAAAACGCCCTCGACGAATTGTGGGAAGAGCGGGCACGCAACACCTTATCACTTGGGAAACGGACCACCCAGCGACGCCAAATCAAAAAAAGGGTGTATGAAGAAGAAGAAAAGACCGAAATCGAACGTCGGCGGCTCAATGATTTGGATGAATCATGCCAAAAACTTTCCAATGCATTACCCCAAAACGCAAACGAAATGATGGCGCAAGACTGCAAATCGCTATGGCTTCACGTGAAAGCGCAAAAAGAAAGCGTGGACGCAGACACCAACATCCGGGAAGGAAAATTGCATGCCTGCACGGATGAAATAAACGAAATCCTGAACGCCCTTTACAATGAACTGGACATTCAGGCGCCCGAAAACTATGTGGGCGAATTTGGAATGGAAGCCAGCCTCCCAGCGTGCGAGAGCACGCTCCAAACGCTTAAAAAAGAGTATGAAAACAATCCAACCACCCGCGAACGCCAAGAACTCCAACTCCGCGTGAAAAAACAGTATGAGGGATTGCTCGCTGCCCATTCCCTGTATGCGGGTCTGTTCTCGACCGATATAGAAGCAATTCTGAAGCAGGCAAAAGAGGCGCTGGACCGGCCCGAAAAATGGGTGACCCAAAATGAGCAATTGAATGACATGGAAACACTCGAGATGGTGGAAACGCAGATGGCATCCGAAATACAAAATGGATTCCAAAAATACGCGGACTCAATGGAATGGAAAATAGGAGAGCCCATTCCCATCGACAGCGGGAAAGAAATGGAGGCCACTATCACGCTGCACATCCCCAACCCATTCGGAAAAACAATGTTCCTACCGGGGGAAATAATCATTCGAACCCCCGTTCAACAGGTAGAAGCCGAAATGGATGGTAGTGCGCTTGCAGTCGTTGAAACGCAAGAAAACAAAATAATAGTAAGCGAAATAACGCTTCCCTCAAGCGGAATCGTCTTGACTGGAAAAGGAAAAGGGATTTGGGTTGAAACGAGCGAACACACGCGCATCGTGCAGGTGTATGGAACGACGGGCGTACAGCAAACCATCCTAACCCTTGCAAGGGAAGTGGGTCCAGTCACGGCTAATTGGTCATGGGACCTGCCCGAAGGGGTAGACGGGTCTAAAATAAGGGCCACTAAAAATAATCAAATCATCCCCGCCCACCAAAATGGAAAAACAATGGGGGGAATGGTAGAACTACTCCAAAAAAAGGAAGAAATAATCCTTGAATATGAACGAAAAAATGGGGTGAAGGTAAATACGTACAAAACGTCGGAATACCAAGACGAAACGACCCGAACCACGGCCTATCAAATAACCATCTCAAATGAAGAAGACGTCGAAATAACCGCCGACATCTCAACCGGACTTATCGCGCCCCCGGCAGAAACACAATCAATCGTCGCATTCAACGAAAACGGAAAGACCGTGAAAACGGAACAGGGTCCGTTATCCCAAATAATCCTGCCGGATGTAATAATCCCACCCTCCTGGGGGAGGGAGTATACATTGGTAATAACGAGCGACGCGCTCATGAGCCCAAACAGCATCCTCGAGACGCTGATTGAAGAAGTAAAGGAGCTTGCTGCCCACCCTAATTTCACCATCGCCGCAGAGGCAGCTAAACTGTTGAATGAAATCCAAAAAAACAACGGCACAGACACGCTCCCGGGGCTTGTGCAAAAAGTGGAACTCTTGAAATATGATGCACGCATGACGGACGACCAGATGTTCGACACCTTTTTTGAATGGGACCAATGGATGAATGAATGGGAAACGAATCTGGGGGAATGGTCCGATGCTGAAAAAAGATTAATGGAGAGGGGAGCGGAGGAAAAGAACGAAGGAGATTGGGGGGCATTGAAAAAAACCCTCTCCGAACTTAAGAAAATGGGAGGGAAAAACCCTGCCGAAAAAACAACGGATGAAAATGAAAGCGAAAAAAAAAGCGCGGAGGAAGAAATAAAAAAAGTAATGGGTGAACTGAGCCTCTTTGAAGATACTATTGAGATGTACGAACGCTCGCTCAGCATTTCATGCACCAAACTCCGCGAAACGGGTTATTTCTGCCCGCTGACAGAGGAGGCGGTACGGGAGATGAAAAAAACGAACAAAGCGGAGAGAGGGGAACTCGAGCAGCAGGCAAAGCGCGCCCAAAAAGAAACGACTGACAAAATAAAAATGGAGATGGATAATGAAAGACGCGCCGACATCCAAGAAAGGATTCGTAATAGGGGAAAAGAAGCGGAAAATGCGCAGCAGGCCATTCATGAAACGGCGGAAGGGCTGGTGAACGAAGTACAATCGTTGATTTCGACGACGGGGGGAAGCGAAGAAATCAAAACTGCCATAAAAAAGGCACAAGATGCACTAGAAAAAGGAGAATACGGAAAAAGCATATTCATCGCCAAAGGGCTGCGGGATTACATTCAAAGCCAAAATAAATTAAGCGGGCTATTCATGCTTCCCCCTCCCACCGCCTGGCCTTTGATTGGAATAATCTTGGCTGCGGGAGGGGTTTTGACCTACCGCGCATGGAAAAAACGCCGAATCATTCCCCCTGAACCAAAACCACTACCCCGTTCGGGAGCGCAGCCCCCTACTATTCTACGACACGCACCACCCGGTAATGACGGACCAGCACCCCAGCGCACGCAAGGGGAATTCCAACGAGAACGGACAAGAGGAGAGTGAGGAGAAAACCATATGCTGCGGATGAAAGGATGGGACCCCGAATGGAATGCTCAACCACTGTCGCCCAAAAAAGAGGAACTAAAAAAAGGAGCATGACCCCCAGCACAATGGGAAGGATAGACACCAACACTGCACGGCCCAAACGCCACTCATCAGATGATACGTAATATGAAAATGAAAATGAAAACAGTACTAAACCGAGCAAGCGCCACGACTCAAAATTGACAAAAAACAAATAGACGAAAAGGGTAAAAATAAAAGAGATGACCCAATCCGTGGAACGCACGTTACCCCTCCACGTTGACGGGCATCAAATAAAGCCCGTTTGGATACGCCGCACGGACGTATGGATTCTCATTTTGCAATTGCTCGGGGGGAATGTAGGTGAACTCGTTCTGGACGAATGTGGGGTATGAATTAAAACGCGAGAGCGAGGAATGGGAAGCGTTCAAAATGAGTACGACGTCCTTGTCAGTCGATTTTGCATCCTGCGCAAACTGGATGGAGTTTCCCCCCGGAAGCAAAATTCCCACCCGCCCATCCTGCTCAATGACTGCTTGGGGTTTGTCACTAAACAAATCCTCCATCGTCCGCGAAACTTTCCCAATAAAGGGATTGGAGGGAGGAAGGACCCCTGAAACAAGCGCGGTGGGGGAGAACGGCAGACCCATGTAAACGACCCCCAGACCCACTAGGATGAGGACACTAATTCCAATCGTAATGCGGTTAAGTTCCATGAAAAAGAAAAGCGTTTGATATATTTAAACGCAAAAGAAAAAAAGAAAAGAAAGAACAAGGGGTTATTGTACCACTTGTTCCGTCTTTGGACGGCGAAAGTTCGCGTAGGGACGAAACTTCGTTTTGGTCCACGCGGTCGGCTGTTTGGCGCGGAGCTTGAACTCCTCTTCCAACAACTTTAGGCGCAGTTCCTCAGTAACTTCTACTCTCATGGGGACCCCCCTTCCTGGTGTGTTTTATCCATTCCGCAACGGCTCAGAAGCGAAATGAAAATGGCTAGGGAAGTAACAATTGGTGCTTATCTTGTATATAAACATTCTGTAGTAGGGCGTTCGACATAAAAGAAGCGAGCCATGAAGAGGGACTTATAAACAGCATGGGCAGGTGTTTTTTCTATGGTTTCATTTCTCCACCCAAAAAGACCCGAAGGCCGCATCATAAAACCCGAAGACCAGATTTGGCAAGAGCAGTTTGATAAACTGACGAAAGATGAACACCTCGAAAAACTGCACTTGCTCGGACTCGACAACGAGGAAGCGAAAGAGCTGGCAGAAGACTTTGAAGAAGTAAAAAAAGGAAAAAAGGGAAAGGTTCTCAAGGAGTGGGAAGAAGAAGTGGGCTCCCCCGAAAACGAGACGGATAAAGAGAAAGCGAACGAAGAAAAAAAGTAATACCCTCCGGTTTTATCCACTAGAAGAACGCTAGAATGATATGAAAAATAATCTTCAATCCCCTGAGGAACGTAATCTTCAATCCCCAGATGGTTTGCCTGAACCAACTCCCCCGCACTCCCCAACTTCCTCCCATTCCGATATGACGGCGGGGGGGCGGACAGATATACCCACTCACACTCAAACCATCCTCAAAAATTTCAGGCAGGAACTGTTGGTAATAGGATATTCGGAGCGCACCATCAAAATGTACTTGATTTATGCCCAAAAATTGTTGAAACATTCGGGAAAGGACCCTGCCAATCTGACGAAGCAGGATGTCATCGGCTTTTTAGCTCTGGCGCGGGAGCAAAATGTGTCCAATGCGACGCTTTCCCTCATGCATTCAGCCGTGCGTTTTTTCCTGGAAAAGCATCTGAAAATGAACATCGTTGAAGAAATAAAAATTCCCAAAAAAGCCAAAAAATTGCCCGTAGTGTTGACTATGAGTGAAATAAGAAGTATTTTCCAAAATACAAAGCACGGGCGCAATAGGTTGTTATTGCAATTTATTTATTCAACAGGGTGCAGGGTGAGTGAGGCAGTGAATATGAAATTGGTTGATCTCGATTGGGAAAATGGCATTGCAAACGTGAGGGGGGGAAAAGGAAACAAGGACAGGGTGGTTGTTTTATCCCAAAAATGGACGGGGGAAATGAAAAAATACTTGAATCGAAGAAAAGTAAAAAGCGAATCATTGTTTGCGAAGAAAAATGGAAAAAATATCTCAACCGATACAGTGGAGCGAGTTATTCGAAAAGCGGCGCAAGAATCAAAAATACTCAAGAGAGTAACTCCACATGTGCTACGCCACAGCTTCGCCACCCATTTGTTGGAAAGCGGGGAAAACATCCGAAAAATTCAGGTACTGTTGGGGCACGCTAACCTGAGTACTACTTCCATTTACACCCATGTCAGCCGAGAAGAAATTAAAAAAGTTCAAAGTCCGTTCGATAAATTGTAACTTTTTCCCTTTAATGGGGCGAACTTCTAACTGTTCGTTGAAAGAATGGGGGGTTTCTTTATTTCCCAGCCAAAGTTGGGGGTTTTTGCACATTATGGAACAAATACTTATTATGTATCTAAAAAATACATAATTTGGGGGTGTGTGCCCCCGTACTTCCACTACTCTCCGTGAATTAGATTAAACTTTTTCTAAAAGCCAATTAAAATAGTAAAAATGACTTCCTCCTCGGCCTAAAGGCCGAGGTATCCAATAATTTTAAGGGACACGGCTCGCGTATTCGCTCGCCCAATAATGGGCGACGGATGTCGCCC
>JAGVNS010000065.1 GCA_020053155.1 Nitrososphaerota archaeon | reverse complement strand
TACACCCAAAGAAAGAAAGCAAGAATCATTCCCAGCAACGCAATGGGAATTAAAAATGAAACCCTTTTTTTCTGCACCAAACCAATGACAAAAAAAGCCCCCAGCAGAACAGCATACACCACTGCAGAGAGGGGGTGGAGAAGAACCATGGCCACACTCAACACCAGCGCTACCTTTTCACGGCGGGAAATCCACAAATACAACAAAAAAGGAATGAGCATGAGCGCAAATCCATCCGGACGAATAAAACCTGTAGAGCGCCACACGGCCATGGTGGAAAGACTCGCAAAGAAACCAGACCAGAGAGCAAGGGAATGGGATTTGCTCAATGCAAACGCTAGCAGAAACACGGTAACAGCCAACAATCCGCCCACCACAATCCCCAATACTTTCAATACAATCAAAGAATCAAGGCCGCTGACAATGGAAAGCGTGCCAATGAGCACGTGCAGGAGGGGGGGGTAGGAGTACACCCTTCCTTGCAACGACAACGAATCCCACTCTGGAAGTTGGTGCGTACGGGCAATGTCATTGCTCAAGCGCGCATGAAAATGAGAGTCCGGGTCAAACGAACCCTCAAAACGAAGGGGGCCTGAACGAACGGCCATGGCCAAAAGAAAAACAAGAAAAAGAACAAGCACGGGATGAATCATTTTCTTGGGCGTTGAATCCATTTTAGATGACTCCCTTCTCAAAAAAATTAGGCGAGCTCCACCATCGCACTCTCTTCCAATGCAAACGATTCTGCATCCAAACCCCATCCGGAAGGAGAAACAATTCCACCCCCCCACACCACCTTTCGGGGTTTCAACCCCCACTTTTTAGCGAATCCTAAAAACGCGGGGGAAGACAATTGGGTAGAAGGGCCCACCCACACCAGTACGGTTTCCCAGTCCCCGGGCACCATTCCCACCCTATCCTTAGCTTTCTCCCACTGACGCATGCCTGAAACGCGAGAAAGGAATTCCAATTCAGGAGAGGAATAACGAGTGGTCTTTCCCTGAACCGCTAAAACCGTTGAATAGGCCGCCCAGGCGAGGTGAGCATAGGATGCCACTCCTTTTGGAGAAAAGGCCTGCCAAAACCCGCCGCAGGAAGATATCTTTTTAAGCGTGTCCACGGCGCTCTTCGTATCCCGTACTCCAGCAATGGAAAGGATTTTCCATTCGGAATGAGCGGGGTAGGGAATGGCAAACGAAGCCGAAAAGGGTTTCATGTAATATTCCCCAAAGACCATTGAAGATAATAAACCCAAGGATGGCAAATCATGACCCTCTGGCACCAAAAAAGCCTACGAAAATCGACCGGTGGAATACGAAAGAGCAGGAACCGCGCAAGCAAATACTTGAACCAGAAAGGGGGAGAGTTTGCCGAAACCACCCTCAGCACGAAAGAAAGCGAAATCAAAATAGTAAAGGGAAGGGGACACTCGCACAAGCTCAAGCTGCGAAAAGCCACTACCGCCAACGTCACGGATACGCAAACCAGGAAAACGACCCCTATGAAAATAGTGTGGGTGCACGAAAACGCCGCAAACAGACTGTACGTACGCCGAAACATCATCACCAAAGGAACACTGATTGAAGTGGAGAAGGATGGTATCAAATCGTTTGCCCGCGTCACGAACCGACCGGGGCAAGAAGGACAGGTCTCTGCCATTTCCTCCGACAAACCGGCTGAAGTCAAAAAAGCGCCCCACATAGTAAAAACGGCCAAAAAAACCGTTCCCACGAAAGCCAAAACCGCCCCCGTCACGGCATAAAAAAAAATGAAAAAGAGGAGTGTTATACTACTACCCATTAAAGCTCGATGGGCAATTCGATACTTTATTTATAAACAAAACCAGTATGTATTTATATAACTTTGAGAAGGTTTGGTGTATAACAGTTCTCGCATGAGCGGTTCGGCACTTTTTCCAAAAAGGTCCTTTCCCATTCCATTGCTCCGCTCGTAAATGCTAGAATTGAGGAGAAGGTGGTACAGCCATGCCTGGAAACGTTTGCCCTGAATGCGGCAGCACGAAATTACGGAAGGATTCGGAGAAAGGAGAAATAGTCTGCCAGCAGTGCGGACTCATTGTCTCTGAAGATGAAATGGATTTTGGGAAGGAATGGCGTTCATTCGATTCCGATGGATTCGAGGATGTGGCGCGAACGGGAAGCCCGATGAAGTATGTTAAGCTCAACAAGGGACTCGTAACCGTTATTGACCGCAGAGGGGCTGATGCCCGCGGCAATAAATTGTCGAGTAAAAGCAAAGCCCAAATGTACCGCTTAATCAAATGGCATAAACGCGCCAGCATTTCCAGCAGCATGCAGAGAAATTTATCCATTGCGCTGACTGAATTGCGACGCGTCGCCAGTTACTTGAACATTCCCGAACAGCTTGTTGAAGCCGCGGCATTGCTTTACCGTAAAACCGTAAAGAAAGGATTGATTCGCGGACGATTAATTGAAGCAGTGGTTGCAGCCGTATTGTACACCGTATGCCGAACCTACCAAGTTCCCCGTACGTTGAACGAAATGGCCGAAGCCAGCGGACTCACGAAAAAAGAAATTGGACGAACATATCGCTTCTTGGTTCGCGAATTGAAACTCGAAGTGCCGTTGACGAATCCGATTCACTACATTCCCCGCTTTGCCTCTGAGCTCAACCTCTCAGGTGAAGTGCAGGAAGAAGGGAGAAAGATTCTCGAAGACGCCATCGGAAAAGGATTAATTTCCGGACGCGGACCCACAGGGGTTGCAGCTGCCGCCGTGTACATCGCGGGTTTATTGAAAGGCGAACGACGCACGCAGAAAGAAGTAGCGAACGTTGCGGGAGTGACCGAAGTCACCATCCGAAACCGCTACCGAGAATTAAAGAAACGATTAGATATTGAAGTGTCGGCATAAAATCGCCGACCTTCACTTTATTCTTTATACAACTTATACAATTCAAGAATTTCTTCTCGAAGCACACCACTTTTTGCTTGAATTGTAATTCCCTGTTTCCTTAAATCGTCTACGAATTTTCCTTTTGTCTGCCGCTTATAGGTACCTAGTTTATCCGATCTCAATGCTCCAAATACAACTCTCGAAATTTTGGCCCACCCTATAGCCGAACCACACATGGGGCAAGGTTCGCAGGTCGCGTATAAAACATGCCCTGAAAGATCCAAGCGTTTACTTTTTCGTGAAAACTGCATGATCAAATTCAGTTCGGCATGGGAAATGGGATTCTTCTCTGAATAAACTTTATTGTGTGCCCGTGCTACTATCTTGTTTCCCTTAACCAAAACCGCACCAAATGGGAGGTTACCAATCTGTAAAGATTTGCGAGCCTCAACAATGGCTACTTCCATAAATTTCTCATCCACCATAGACATGCAACTAAGGAATTCTTGTGGTTTATATTTCCAGCACTGGAAGTGTCGGCGTAAAAACCGCTTACTTCAATTTGCTTTTTTCTCTCGATTCAATTTCATCAAAATACTTCTCATTTTCATGACGTGCGTTCGATAACGATAAAATCAGGCACCCAACCGATAGGACTCGACGTGAAGCTTGATATGCTCACCTTTAATTGTTTTGATCGTGAAAGGGCTGCTAGCTCATTAATAAATGCAATTACCTGAATAGTATCGAGTGGATGTTGTTTCATGCCAGTCGATACATCTTTTATCCACTTTTCCAATGTAGGGACGTCCAACCCTTTTTCTTTAGATAAACGGCGCATTAAGGCGAACGTTCCTTTTGTTGCTTTTCCTTTGGAGTAGGTAGAAAGAAGACGAGTCAAAGCGTCTCGTGCAACGGGGTCACTTGTCGCACTTGTTCGGCCGGGTTGATAATGCAAATACGCTTGCCCACCGGGTGCCAATGAATAGGCGATATTTCGGACAGATAAATTGGGAAGGACTCCATATTCAATCGCCCGGTTCGAAAAAACAAGGTCAAATTTCCCTTTGAAAGACTTGGGTAAAAGTTCGCCCATGCGATAATGGTGAAAATCAACCGTAAACCGAGGGAAATCATCCGGTCCAAGGGAATGGGTTTCGATTTTGTTGCCAAAAACATCTTTCATTTCAGATAGCATGCGCGCGTCGGCGGACCCCACATCCAGTAATCGCAAAGGTCGACCACTTTTTGAAAGCCGTTCTTGAATTATTCCCCTCACGTTCATGCGATACTCAGAAGCACCCCTCATCCCATAATAACCTAGCGTCCCACGAGTTGTCAAATAACCTTCTCTTTCCACAACCTCGGTGTTTGAAAATTTCTTGGCATCCGTAAGCAACGATTTCAATTTCCTTTTAGAAATCTTTCTACCTTCCCCAAAAAAATTCCCCTTAGGAGACAATACACCAATTGTACCGGCCGAGGATCCCTTTGCTAGTTTTGCCATATACTCAATCGCCCGGTGCGAAGCGTAGTGAGCTCCAATTTTTAGAATGCTCCTTTCTAGCTGTGAAATAGGGACAATAGGGGGGCCTTCAAGCATTTGCGCGGTCGAACGACGGATTTCTCTCCTTGACATGCCAAAGCGTTTTCGACCATTTTTACGGGAAAGTTCCCTTAATACTCGTTGTCGTTGAAAAACGCTTCGAGTGGATGGAAGAGTAGGCTTGGGTGTCACAGCAAAAAACTCATTTCATTCACCTATTTAAGGGCCCTGTAGCAACGCAGTTGGACAAGATTTGGATGTTATTTACATCTGAAATTACTGCAGCCCCTCAAATCAGTTTTTTCACCCTTTTTACAAGCGTTTTTCGATCGCTAATACTGATGACAGGAAAACCGTACTTTTGGGCCTCTTTTTTAATATATTTATTGTGAGCCGTTACCCATTCCACTTCTTTTTCTTTCACGGAATGAGGGTATTTATGGGCCGCATCCCAAAGTCCGCGAGTGAAAATGGTTTTCCGAACGCGGGAAATATCTTCGTCAATCAGAAAGACCGCTTTTATCTCTCTGCGTTTCTTTTTCAATTCAGCCACTTTTTTGGGGGGAATACCCACCCCTTCAATAATATAAGAGTCCCAATCCCCAGCGGATTCAATGAGTGCCTTTACCCCCTTCCAAACTTCCCCATCTTCTTCATTCACATGTTTAATGATTTTACTCACCGAATTTTGGGTCAGGAATTTTACCCCCATTTGGGTAGTAGCATGGGCATGGCGAAAAAGAATGGGGTAATCCTCTTGTCGCACGAGCTTCCTCATTTGTTCCCGGATAATGTCGGTCGAAATCCACGGGTAATTGAATTCCGCGGATAACTTTTTTGCAACAAACGTCTTCCCGGCAGTTGGAGAGCCCCCAATCAAGATGACTTTTTTCATAGTAAATTCTTCACACCGTGCGTGGCTTCTCTTTCTTCGTATGATTTCTCTTTGAGTTTGATCATGTTGGGGGGGTTCATGAGCTTTCCTTTTTTGAGGAAGTGCTCGACTTGCTCCAAAAACACGAATCCGCCAACGATTTCAGTAAGAATGACGTAATCTGCCCCCGCTTTGTACAATTTGAGCGCATCCTCATAATAATTGGCTTTGACAAAAACCTTTACTTTTTGGAAATGATGTTTTACAAAATCCACCACAAACAATGATTCGTCCATGTCAGGAAGGGCACACACCAATAAGCGCGCTTTGTCCACGTGCATCTTTTCCAATATTTCCGTATTGTGCGCATTCCCATACACCGCAAACACCCCTTTGGCGCGAAAGTAGGTAATCATCTGGGGGTCGTGATCCACCACCACCACATGGTACTTTCTCTTGAGCTCGCTGGCTAAATACTTTCCGCTCCTTCCACCACCCAAAATAATTACGTGATCGTGTAAAAATTTCACGGGAACGGATTCCATTTCTTTTATCTTTCGAGAAAAGAGGGGAAAGTGAGAAAATACTCCAAAACGCGATTTTTTGCGAATCCAATCGTGAACAATAGGTCCCCAATCCATAAGGTAAGGAGTGACAACCATGGACCCTGCGGCAATAAGCAGGAGAAGAGAATACACATTATCGGGCACCACTCCCGATGCTTTCCCCTGCAACAAAAGGATGAGGGAAAATTCGGAGAGTTGGGTCAATCCAAATGCCACGCGGGAAGAGGTTTGAGAACCATACCCCGCGAATTGGGTGACCAAATAAAACACAAGGGGTTTGTAGATGAAAACCAGGAGGAGGACGCTAATGATGAGCGAAATGTCCACGCTTCCAATGTTGAAATTCAACTGTGTTCCCAATGCAACAAAAAAAATGGTGACGAAGAAGTCACGCAAACCGCGAATGGAGGCCACCGCTTCCACATTGTAAGGGAGGCGGGCAATGGCCAATCCTGCCAAAAAAGCCCCAATCGCCAGGGAAATGTTGAGCAAGTACGCCAAACCAATGAAACCGAAGCAGGTGGCCAACGCAGTAAGGTAAAGAAGTTCGGGAGAGCCCGCGGCGATGCGGTAGAGGCGCGGGAAAACGTTGCGCGAAAGCAACGCTACAACGGCCACGAGAAAAATGCCCTTGAGTAAGAGAAATTGGAGAAAGTCCACGTTCAGGTTTCCATATCCTGCAGCCAAGAGGGGAAGGGCAATGATGACTGCAATGTCTTGCACGAGCAAGAAGCCCAGCATCAATTGTCCATGCAATGAACTCAAGGTTTTCTTGTCTTGCAAAATTTTTACCACGAGCATGGTGGAGGAAAGCGCAACTGCCAAGCCCACGTACAATG
>JAGVNS010000106.1 GCA_020053155.1 Nitrososphaerota archaeon | reverse complement strand
TGCGCATTTTTTTTCCAGTTAGACTGAGCACCATGTCAAACTGGCCTTTAAAAACATGAATGCCCGTTGGAAGCCTGTGTCAACGGAAATAACGCTCATTTCGTGAATTCCCGCAGAATTTTTTTCCCATTTTCAGTCAGTTCGATATAGATGGGTTTTCCTTGAGGATTAAGTTCACGCACATACCCTTCTTCAACTAATAGAGATAAATGTTTCATGATGGCGACATGGGATAGGTCAATCGTTTGTGCGATTTGGTTAAGAAAACAGGGTTCATTTTTCTCGTTGCACGTGCTGATGGCTTTGATAATCGCGACGCGGGTATCGGCTCCTTTTCCCCAGTAGAAAAGAATGGACTTCATTAGAAATCTTATCCTGCCAATCGTTTCCGAATGTGCTTAAGGGAAGCATATAGTCCATAGCTCGCATAAGCCAAGGCAAAGGCCCCAATGATTTCCCCCAATTCATGCAGCGTGTCCAGCGCGTCAGCATCCAGTCCAAACAGGTTTGGAACGGTTGAAAAATGGGTAGTGGCAAATCCGATGATGGCCACCGAAAAGAAAATCCAGTAGTGCTCTCCCTTCACTTCCCTCGAAAGTTTATACGAGAGATAAAACGCCACGACAAAGAATAATGTGGTTATCCAAAACAATATCGGCAACGCCATCGAAAATCACCTCATTTATCAAGCAACCGTAAGAGTTAAATATATGGATACATTAAGGTTACATTAGATTTTGTATGGAACCCGAAAACTATCTCCCTATTGGAATATTAGGCGTAATCATCCTCGCTACAATGGCTCTCGGATTAAGCCTCGTTTCCACCCCAACAGACGATTCAATAACTAAAATAATGGTGTCGCTCGATAACGAAAACTCAAGCACGGTATTCTTAGCGTATAAACCCACCGCTGAAATGTTTACTCCCAGCGGAATGATCATCGATTTTTCCGAAAACAAAGTCGGACCCAACAATGTGAAATGCGCATTAACTTGTCAACCCATGGAGGGAGATACTAAATGAATGAACATGAAGGACTAGTGCCAACACATCACTCTGCAAAAGGGAGTGCTCTATCGCCTGAAATAATTCTCTCAGTGAGCATTCTTTTAGCTGCCGTAATTGTTGGGTATTCGATGATTAGTGCAGCAAGTGCACTAGAAAATGGATTGAGCGGATTAACCATTCAAGGCGGAAGCCTCGCTGGAAACAATCTTCCAACCGCACCAACAGGAAATTTAACACCGCCTCCAGCAGCAGCACCCACCGCGCAAATGAGTGAGTTAGTCAAAAATGCAGCTGCTACTCTTGGAAAATCGGATGCTCCTATCGTTCTCGTGGAATATTCGGATTACCAGTGTCCTTTTTGCCGAAAATGGTTTAATGATGTGAAAGGAAACCTGCAAAAGGATTACATTGACACCGGAAAAGTTTTACTGGTATACAAAGATTTTCCGCTCAGTTTTCACCCGATGGCCATCCCCTATGCAAACGCGGCACGCTGCGCGAACGACCAAGGAAAATACTGGGAAATGCACGACAAAATATTTTTAGAACAAGACAAGAAAGGACAAGGAACCATCCAAGATTACACGACGACTGACATCAAAAAGTGGGGCGTTGAAATCGGTCTCAACTCTGCAACATTCGACTCGTGTGTGGACGATAATAAGTATTCCAATGAGATTCAAGCCAACTTTAGTGAAGGCGGAAGTGTGGGAATAACAGGAACACCGGGCTTTTTCCTGGGGAAAGCCGATGGAACTGGACAATTAATTGTGGGCGCGCAACCATACACGGTATTCCAGCAGGCCATTGATTCCCTCCAATAAAAAAATTCTTTTGGTGAAAAGATGCGGCTACTCCACGTACTCCAAATACCCTCCTCACAAGGAGTAGCCCTTCTTTCCGCCGCACTCATGCTTGTCATTTACGTGTACGCCCAACTATTGGGTATCGTTGAAAACTTGGATGTATGGTTGGCCACTATTCCCCCCCTCAACCTGGGAATCGTACTGGTGTTTTCGGCGTTATTTGGAATAACATTCGCTTACCAATACTATTTGTGGAAAAGACCCAAAACATGTAGTGCCACCAAAAAAATAAGTGGAGCTGGAACAACAGGAGTGGGAACGTTTGGAATCTTCTTAGTGGCGCAGTGTCCCGCGTGCGCTTCCATCGGAACATTATTCTTGCCATTCAGTGCGATATCATTCTTGGCAGACTATGGGTGGATATTCAACCTTTTGGGGATTGGATTATTACTTTTTACATTAAACTATTTGGGGGCGTTCAAAAATGAGTGAAATGAACAATGGAGAAAGCCGCTGCGAAAAGTGTCAAAAATCGTTTTCAACCGCGGACGCGCTCTCTATGCATCGAAAGGTCAAGCACCCCGAAACAAAGCCCGTTGAAAAAGATTACAACCCCGTTTTTACCAAATGGAAAATTCCCATTATTGTCGTTTTGGTGCTGAGCATTGGAGTAGCCGTGCTTGCTAGCGGGGTTCTCCAATCGAATACGCTTAAAACTTCACTCAACATTGAAGGAATGCAGTTTCCTACTGGTAATGTTCATTGGCACGCGAACCTAGATGCGAGTGTCTGCGGCGAACCCTATTTGATGCCTAATGCCCCCATCGTGGATCATTTACTGCATACGCATGAGGATGGGCTCATTCATGTTGAAGGAGCGGCCGCAACACCGGAGCAAATCACATTAGGAAAATTTGTCCAACGATTGGGAACTGCTTTCAACGCGAACGAATTCAATGGTAAAAAAATAGGTGATAATTGTCCCAATGGAGAAAAAATAACCCAAATGGTATTTTTAGTCAATGGAAACGAAAATACAGAGTTCGAAAATCGTGTTATTCGAGACGGGGAAACCTATACGATACGGCTCGAATCCGCGGAGGGGCCAGCGTGAAATTATATTTCCTTTTTAGCGAGAGAGCAGAGTCTTTGCTGTCTTTTCTTATTGTTTGGATTGGGGCGTTTCTCCTATTTGGAGTTCCCACGGCACTCATTTCCGTTCCGTTTATTTCGTTTAAGCGAATGATTGGCGTGGGACTGCTCGAATACGCTGTGCTTTTTTTTGTATCTTTTCTCCTCGCGTATCTCCTTACTTTTTCACCCAAGAAACAAGGTAAGTTTGACGAGGCGGTAACTGGCGCCGGTGCTGTGACGGGAGTATTAGCGATTGCATGTCCACTCTGCAACGTTTTATTGGTCGGATTGTTAGGAGCCGGTTTCATGCTAACCATTATTGAGCCGCTCCGTCCCTTCTTAGGCATGTTTTCAATTGGTGTTTTGGGAATACTCTCATATACTCGTTTTCAATCAAAAAATACGTGTAGGAATTGTGTTCCAAACGAAACGAAACAATCCTCCGTTGGAAAAGAGGGAATCACACATGAAACATGACATTGTTCATAATAGAAATATTTTGCTCGCGGTCACAGGCATTGCATTAGTTGGATTAGTCTACTTTTTTTTGACTCCAAACGAGCCATTTTCAGAAAACGATTTCGGGAAAGCGTTCCAACCTACTGCTTTTTCTCCTATTGAGAACACTCAATCACTATCTTTAGCGAGTAATGAAACCATTGAACTTTCGGCCGATATTATTGAGCGAAAAATAGATGGAAAAACAGTTTATGGGTATGGTTACAATAAACAGTCCCCCGGACCCTTACTGAAAGTCAAAAAAGGCGATACATTAATCGTGGATTTCACCAATAACCTAGACCAACCCACCACTGTTCACTGGCACGGTCTCCGCCTACAAAACAAATACGACGGGGTTCCCGACGTCACTCAAAAAGAGGTCATGCCAGGAGAAAAATTTGAATACGTTTTGTCGTTTCCTGACGCTGGATTATTTTGGTATCACCCTCACGTTCGAGAAGACTCACAACAGGAGCGCGGATTGTACGGCACTATTCTCGTCGAAGACCCGTTTGATTCAAAAAATGGAATTCGAGAGGAAGTCGTTACACTGGACGATGTTCTAATGGAAGGATACGATTTAGCATTGTTCGACGATAAAGAAACAAACTATGCTGTCATGGGAAGATACGGAAACCTGATGCTAACTAACGGAAAGACCGACTATTCGCTCACTGTTCAAAAAAACACCGTGTTGCGATTATATTTGGTGAATGTAGCGAACGCGCGACCCTTTAACATTCGTATTCCCGGGGCAAAAATGAAAGTCATAGGAGGAGATGTGGGGTATTACGAAAAACCATTTTTTCAAGATTCAGTCATACTGGGTCCTTCTGAAAGAGTGATTATCGATGTATTATTTGAAACGGAAGGAGAATTTGAGATAACCAATGACACCCCCATCAGCCAATATAAAATAGGAAAAATAACCGTGAGAGAAGGTCCCGAAAAACCACCCAATTCGTTTGAAGAGTTGAACACGACCACAACAGCAATGGAAGTGGAGGCACTAAAACCTTACTTTGATGCTCCGGTTGATTTTGATTATGAATTACTCATTCGGTGGCCGGTCATGGATAAAATGATGCAAAACCAATCCATGGGCGGCGGGGGCATGATGCATGGAAACATGAACGGAATGGAAAATGAAGATATTGAGTGGGAGGACAGCATGGCCGCGATTAATTCCATCACCACCAATGAGGAAATTACTTGGATTATTCGAGATGCTAAATCCAAAAAGGAAAACATGGACTTTTATAATACTGTAAAGAAAGGAGAAATAAAGAAGATTCGAATAACCAACCTGGAAACCAGCTCTCACCCCATGCAGCACCCTGTTCATTTGCATGGAAATAAATTCCTAGTCCTTTCAACGGATGGAAAAAGAAATGAGGATTTGGTTTGGAAAGACACTGTCCTCATACCCACGGGAAAGGAAGTTGAATTATTAGTCGAATTTTCTAATCCGGGGGACTGGATGATCCATTGCCACATCGCCGAGCATTTGAGTTCGGGAATGATGAGTATGATTAAGGTAGTGGAGTAAAGGAGATGGCAAAAATGAAAACAACTGTTCTAGTAATTTTGTCCATAGGACTGCTTTTTGTCCTTGCAGGGTGTATCAATGGAAACGCTAATTCATCCACTGTTCCGAACAAGACATCGCTGCCTGACACTAGTTTGAGTAATGCTGCCGTTCAAAAAGTTTCATTGCGCGCCCAAAATACTGGCTTTTATGATAAATCAACCATCCAAGTAAAAGCCGGTATCCCAGTCGAGTTTTCCTTTTCAGCCGACAAGGACAGCGGTTGCGGTCGGCAACTTCTCATACCAACTTTTGGAGTTAATTGTTGTGTGACACCGCTTATGTCACCACCGCTTTTTGTTTGGTTTTGAACACTTGATTGGGTGTTTGATAATTTAAACTTG
>JAGVNS010000146.1 GCA_020053155.1 Nitrososphaerota archaeon | reverse complement strand
CTCTCCATCCAATTCATTGGATTCTGGGTCATCGGACACGGGGCATTGGCAGGAGCAGGGGCATTATTGGGTGGAGCGAAATGGAAAACCGTGCTGGGAGTGTTTGCCACGGCATGGTTTGCAGCGTTACACCCTCTCATCGCAGCCGGATGGATTGCCGCCGCCATGGAAACAAAAGAAAATTCCCCCGCAGTAAAAGACTTTACGAATTTGAATCAATTAAACAGCATTGGGGATTTCCGCAAAAACAGGGTGACACAAATATTACTGATTACCGTCCTCACCAATCTCGGAAGCATGCTGGGAACCATCCTCGTGATACCCTATTTGATTGGGGTGCTGGGATAATATGGCCCTTTCAATAGGAATTATTTTTGCACTCGCCGCTGCTGTGTTGAATGCGGGGGTGGCACTGAACGCGCGCGTGGCCATGCGCCGAGTGAACGATGTAACGGGTTGGGGTTTTTGTTATCAACTTCTGGCGGGAGTTGTCTATCTATTTCCCGCGATCCTCCTTCTCTCACTGCCCAGCCAGCCCCTGCCTTATCTTTTTATGCTCATCTCCGGGGTACTCTGGACCGTTTACGTTTTCTTAAGCTGGTCCTCTCACCAGCATACCCCCACCTCTATTCGACAAACCGTAAACGCCACTAAAAACATTTTTGTCATTCTGGCGGCATTCGTGCTATTAAACGAGGCGATTACTCTCCCGAGAATTGCAGGAAGTTTGCTCATCATTGGAGGAGTGGCTGTTATATCGTATCAAAAAAAATTTCAGATTGAGAAAGGGACCCTTTTGACGTTAGGTTCAGCGGTCACACAAGCCGTGGCACGCGTTTTCGACAAAATGGCCATTCCTTATTTCAACACTCCCACCTATGCCGCGGCGCAATACTTTCTTCCGGCCATTGGTATCGGAATTACGCAAAAAGGATTGTTGGAACGCGTGCGCGTCATACTGAAAGGACACTGGAGAATCATGGGTTTTGCGGTGTTACTCGCTGTGTCAACCGCCTATTTCCAGTTTGAATCGTACAGATACTTAGACGTGACGGTGGCGGTGATGATCATGGAGTTAAGCACTGTCTTTGCCACGATTGGGGGAATTGTTTTACTAAAGGAGCGGGAAAACGTGCCTCGAAAATTAATCGGAGCAATTGTGGTAGTTTTGGGAGTCTATATTATTGCAGCACTATAACTCATCCAAAATCTCCCAACTTTTTCTGAGGGGTTTTTTGTTTAATGGCTCCTGGTAAAATTCCCTTCTCTATTTCCGCATTCAAGCGATTCAATTCTTCCACCGAATGCGCTATGAAAGGAGCCCCATATTTCCCCCCACCTCCTGGGTAATAGGCCACCCATCCTTTGCGAAAAGAATCGATGCTGTGGGCGACTTCTTTGTGGACGGTTTCCAATTCCGCGACCGGGGTGTCCAAGATTGTGCGTATTTCGTTTCCGAATTCATTTACAAACTCTTTCCAAATGCGCTGCACTCCATCCAAAGTAGGGTCTTTCCCCCCGACCGTTAACTGAATAATTTCGGCCAAGGGCAAAAGATGTTGGTACGGCGGCCTAAAATCCGGATGTTTTTCGGTTTTGTCTCCCTTCGCCAATTCCATAATTCGGTCTCTCACGCCGCGCTTAATCGTGCCATTGCAATGGGGACATTTCCAATTCAATGCCCGCATTTCCTGGAGGGAAAAATGGTGATAGCACAAATTGCAGGCAGTCGCATGATACTTTCCCTCGCGGGGATTCAGTCCCGCATTCAATGTTATTTTGTTTTCGCCTTTCCGTTCCAATGCTTTTTTCAATTCATTAAAATCGGGTTTTTTCATTTTTATTTTAGTAAATTCCCTCCCAATGCGATGCGGCCATGGAGAATGAGAATCGGAAAAAGTGAAAAAATTATACTGATGATTCTCAGGAATCAAATCCGCAAAATAGGAGTCCGCGCTTAATCCCAATTCAATGAATGAAATGCTCCGACCAAATTGTCCATACGCCTTTTCGACCGAATCATAATGCGCATACACCCCAAAATAGGGAGTGAAGGAATGCGTGGGACCCACAATCCCCCCCACCTTTTCCACTATTTCCGCCAATTTTTCCGGATTCAGCTGTAATTGGGGGCGGCCGGCCATGACGTGGTCTAGATTTCCAAACGGAAGCAATTTTTCGCGCAGTTCTTGTGCGCGCGTTAAATCCTCCAAATAAATAAGGTGATGCACGCGCGTTTGATCCTGCACCTCCGTTCCAACCAAAAAAATCGTGTTGAACTTCTCGTGCTTGTATACCCCATTTTCTGTTTCCACTAAATTTTCTTTACAGTGCTGCAGCCAGTCTTTATGCGTTGAATCCGCGGTGACAACGACATCCAGCCCCTTCAACTGCGCCTGTTCCGCAATGAGGGGAATGGACATGTTTTTGGAAACCCCTCCCGCATAGGGACCGTGATAGTGCAAATCGCAATTGAATTCGGGCATCTTTAAATAATATGAACAAGGTACTCTAAATGCCCTTCGAAGCCCACTATTTATATACTGGTTCGTATCAATTATTTATTAACTCATATCAAATTATGGTGTGTCTATGCAAACAACCGTTCAAAAAACCAAAACCAGTTCTCCTACATTAGAAACCATTCGTATGGTGGAACAAACCATTCGGGGTGCTCCCAATAGTCTCATGAAAATTTCCGAACTCAAACGTATGCTCCCACGGCAAGTGAATCACAATACGCTCAAAACGATTCTCGAATATCTTGAGGAAAGCGGAAAAATTTACGCTAGCCTTAAAGGAATTGTGTGGGTCGAGAACAACAGTCCAAAATTCAAAGCCCTTTTGGACAAGAGTTGGGAATATGTCAGTCCTGGTAAGCTTATCCCCCCAAGCAAAAGAAATGTATGATTTCATTACAACAGAGTCCCCTCATTCCAAATACTACCACTCTCTCCAACGTTCCATTGACCATAAATTGGAACTAATTCGATTCAATCCAAACGCAGGACACCCCATCTCTAAAAAGCTGATCCCAAAAACATATGTTGAGAACGATAATATTACCAACCTGTTTCATGTCGCGCTGGCACATTACTGGAGGATGGTTTATTCAACCGGTAAAATACCAGGAGATTCCAATATCCGAGTCATAATCATTGAAATCATCGACCACCCTACTTACGATAAACGGTTTGGGTATCAACGGAAATGAATTATAAAGAAGGGAACACTATTATCAACATGATCGTTCACATTGCGTTATTTCGCTGGAAAAAAGGAACCTCGGAGAAAAAAGCCGCAGGTACATTGAAACAAGTGGAGGCGATTCAAAAAAAGGTTTCGGGAATTGTGAGTATTCACACAGGAAAAAATTATCATCATGAATCAAAAGGATTCACGCAGGGGGTAGTAGTCATTGCTAAAACTCAAAAAGCGTTGGATGCGTATCGAAAACACCCCATTCACCAAAAACTCGCTCCAAAAATAATGAAAATGGAAGCCGATGGAATAGGGTTTGATTTCCAATCCTAAGATTACCGCACTACCGTACCGCTTTTCACGGGTTTTTCCGCCACGAGCAATGAAAATTTTCCTTCATCATCGAGCGCGGCCAAAAGCATTCCTTGGCTTACAACTCCACCCAATTTTTTGGGTTCCAAATTGGAAACAATGGCAATGGTCTTTCCCACCAATTCTTCAGGTTTATACCACATCTTTATTCCGGCCACTAAACTCCGGGTCTCGTTTCCCACTTCAATGGTCAATTGGTACAGTTTGTCTTTTCCCGGAATGTCATTCACCTCGACGACCTTGGCGGTTTTGAGTTTGACAAGGTTGATGAATTGGTCGATGGTAATGGTCGTATTCACTGCAAGGGAGGGATTGGCTTGACTCGCGTCATTCGGTTTGGGAAGGTGAGGTTGCTCATTCATAAAAGTAAAGGGAAGGGGATCACTTTTAGCTTTACCGGCGAAATCAGCGTTCCTTCCTTTTTTTAGTCGGTAATTTATCCCATCGCGCATCAAATGGGTTATCCCATAATTCTTTCATTTTAGGAATCTGAACGGCCAACCATCCTGGCACTCGTTTCTTTTTAGTTGATTTCATCGTTCCTTCCCTTTTTTCAAATAGGGAAGAATTTCACCCTTTTTTTCCGCCGCCGCAATCAACTTTTTGGCATACTGCATTCGCTGGATTGTTCCAATTCCAGAAACGAGAGCAATAATCCACAACGCGTATGTGAAAATTTCTATTCCATTTATTGGGTTTAGGACTGCCCAAAGAGTTCCAAGCCACAAAATAGCCATTTTATCCGCGTGCTCCCCAATCGCCGGCCAATCGCGATTGTCGGTTATGATAACGAGTGCCACGCGGGGTTTGGCATAACTGGAAAGCAAACCCAATCCCAAAGCCGATATGGCTGCAATGGGAGCCACAAACGCCAGTCCAATGAAAACAATGATTTCCACCAGCTTATCCATCATGGTCTCGAAATAGTTCCCCCACAAGGACTGTTTGCCTTGTGCCCGCGCCACTGTTCCATCAATCATGTCCCATAACCCCGCCAAGGGCAACAATATCAATGCCCACCCCCATTGCTGCGTGGCATAGGCATAGGCGCAGGCAAGGGCAAAGGGAATGCCCAATAACGTGACCCGGGTGGGGGAAATTTGCAAGGCAATGAAGGGTTGTGCCAGTGCCAAAAAGAGGGGTTTGAGAGATGAACGTAATCCACCAAGCATAGATTTACCATTCAAATCACACTTTATCAATGCGCGGGTCCCGTTTATTTTTCAATTTTTCCCCCCGATTTAAATCGGCAAAAAACGAAAAAAGAATAACCCCCCATTCATGTAGAAACAATCTTTTTTGGCTGGATTTGTTAAAAAAAGAGTAGTTTCATCCCTATTTCAGGAAAAAAAGGTGAGGAATGGAGGAAAAAGAATATAAAGTCCAAAGTAAAGAATTCATAGTATTGCAGGGGGAAATGGTTTGCTTTTGCCTACCAGAACCTTAAAGAATCCCCTTTGTGAGAAAAAAACGTCGGAAATTAAACGATGGGGTGAAGAAAAAAATGAGTCTAGTAAGCTTAACATTCGGCAATAGTCGAAATAAAATGAGTGTGCCTTCGGCCATTCAAATCATGAGTCGTCCCGAGGACCACATTCATGTGACGCCCGGTTCAGAGCCCAAGCTGGAAGTGCAGAAGATTTCCACTTTCTTGGGATTCGATGGGGTGTACATTATCGGAAAAGTCACGAGTGGAATGATTGCCCCCTCCATGATGGGCCTATCCCCCAATGGCAAGAAATTCCGCGTGACAGAGATTGAGAGCAAATACCCCAATTGCGCGGTCGCCAAACAAGGAATGACCGTTGGATTGAGCGTGGAAGGCATTGGTAAAGAAGACATGCTCGATGCCAAAGAACTTACGTTCAATGCCAACTAATTAATCTCATTTTTCACCCCGGCCGGATTCCCGGCCTTTTTCTTTTTTTTCAAAAACCTCACGCTTATAATGTCTAAAAAAAATCCTCGCATCATGCCATGGCAAAGCCCTAAAAAAAAGAAAAGCGAATGGAAAACTCAACCTCCCCTGAATGAACGCAAGGATGTGGAAATAGCCGCCCATTACGTTACGGAGCGGTTTCCCGTTATTTCCGATACCGTGAGTGTGGGGGAAGTATATTCGTACATCCGCCAGAACACGCAAAACTTTCAGGTCATCGACTATATCTATGTCGTGAATAACGCTAAAGACTTGGTGGGCGTTCTCTCGATGCGCGACCTTTTCAGCCACTCCGACAAGACGCCGGTAAAAACGTTCATGAGAAAGGATGTAGTTACCATTTCACCAGAAACGCGGGAAGAAGTGGTAGCTCGAATCGCCCTCCAGCACCACCTACGCGGGATTCCCGTAGTGAAAGGAAAAAAACTGGTAGGAGTCATTCTCACGCACGAAATATTGCATATTATCAACCGAAGCTTACACGAAAAAATGCTACAATTCTCAGGGGTACACCGCGCCCACCTTGATTATGACGACTTGACGAAGGTGCCCATTCTTGAAAGCATTTCGCACCGCCTCCCATGGCTGTTAATTGGTCTCATTGGAGTGTTAGTGGCGGCAGGCGTCATCAATTATTTCGAGGCCCTGCTGGACCAATACATTATCTTGGCGTTTTTCATTCCCGCGATACTGTACATGAGCAATGCGCTGGGCATCCAAAACCAGACATTACTCATTCGTGACTTAGCCGTTCAAGGAAAAGAACTAAAAATGATGAACTACGTCGCACGAACCCTGATTATTGGGGGCATCATCAGTGCAGTCATCGGAGTCATGGTGTATGGGCTCATCCTGGCCATCTGGAACCAACCCACCCCTGCAGGGGTAATCGCTCTAGCAATGAGCGCCACCCTCCTCATTTCAAGTGCAACATCCATATCCACCACTTTCATTTTTAGAGCGGTGGGGCAAGACCCCGCCATGGGAAGCGGGCCCCTCGCCACCATCATTTCAGATGTATCATCCATTCTCGTCTACTTCATTTTGGTCACTATTCTACTCTAAACCTACCAAAAGCATTACCGATTGGACCCAGAATCCGGTTTATGCCGAGGATGAGGTCAATGCTTATATTGATGCTCAACGTTTTAGTGTTGCCTCCCAGTTCGTTAATGTATGGGGGATTATACCCATGAATGCTATAAATGAAATGTTCAAAACCGGACCTACTGACGTCGAGCGATGGACGGAGGGTTTGCATGCGGGTTTCAAGCGCTGGAAGGGAGTGGAGCAAAAGCGCCAAGGGGTAGGGGATGTATTTTACTCTCGCGGAAAACTTTTTGCCGAAATGAATTATACCATGCGCGAAATCAGGGTTAAATTCAAACTGGGAAAGACACAGCAGCAGCGGGCCATCGCATTAGGAAGCGCCAACGCCACCAGGGAAGGGATGGCCTTCAAATCCGGGTGGGTGAATGTGACCGTTGATTCAGAAGAACGACTCCAAAACGCACTAACGCTCGCACGGCAAGCGTACATGGAAACGCAACGATAATCCATGCCGACCCCACTCCGCATCCAAAAAGACGACATCCAAGTGGGTTTAGCCATTCTCATAGGAGTTTGGCTCTTCACTCGCCTCTTGCGCCAATTCCTCCCTTCTGAATGGCCGGTTTGGGCGACGGTAGGGATAGGAATATTCCTCATCCTTTTCTACCCGGTGGCCAAACACTATTTAGTCGTTCAACACATCCCTAAAAACGGATAATTTCCCCATATTCT
>JAGVNS010000026.1 GCA_020053155.1 Nitrososphaerota archaeon | reverse complement strand
ATTTGATAGACGAAGATGAACCCCAACAGTTGGTTCAGGCCGCAAAACAATTGAAACTGAATTACGTGGTTATCACGATGGTGAATCGCGATGATCTGCCTGACCAAGGGGCGAATCACATGGCACAGTGCATTTTGGAATTGAAAAAAAATAATTTTTTGGTAGAAGCATTGGTAGGGGATTTTCAGGGGAATGAAAAAGTAGTGGATGGGGTGTTGAATTCCCAACCCAACGTGTTTGCGCACAACATTGAAACGGTAAAATCATTGCAGGGGAAAGTAAGAGATGCCCGTGCCAGTTATGCACAATCACTGGCCGTTTTGCAATACGCTAAAAAGAAGGGAATGAAATACACCAAATCTTTCATTCAGTTAGGACACGGAGAAACCGATGAAGAAGTGATTCAAACCCTGCGCGATTTGCGCTTGGTGGGAGTGAACATGCTTACATTAGGTCAGTATTTGCAGCCCAGTTTATGGCATTTGCCTGTGGTAGAGTATTCATCCATTGAGCGATTTGAAAAATTAAAGCAAAAAGCAATGGATTTGGGTTTTGAATTTGTGGCGAGTGGTCCGCTGGTGCGGAGTTCGTATAAGGCTGGGGAACTGTTTCTTCTCAATCGTATTTCCAAAAACTAATTCTTCTTTTTCTTTGTTGTTAACGTGGTGGGGTTTGTTTCCGTCTTCGCGGGCAGTTCGAGCACTCCATTGATTTTTCGAATGCTTTCCAATGCGGTGCGTACAAGTCGGGGGTCGCGGTGCCCTTTTTGCAGTTCGAGAAGAGTGGGAATGGCGCGCGAGTCTCCCAACTCTCCCAATGCAGCAGCAGCAGCGATTTGTAAATTGAAATACGGGTCTTTGGTGAGTTGCGTCAACGTTTCTAGCGCTTCTACTCTTCCTTTTCCGATGATTCCAAGGTTTTGGGCTACCGCTTGGCGGATGCGGTTGGAGTAGCGTGGATGCGTATATTTGGTGAGTGCGCGCATGGCTTCCATTGTTTGAAGGGCGGCTATTCCCCCAATGGCTCCAATGGGAATCAAATCGAACCACGATTTTTGAGTTAATCCTTTTTCCAACACACCCATTCGAGTGGTGTTGCGTGACCTTCCCAAACTGCGGTAGGCCTCGGAGGGAATGAGATAGCTGTTTGGGTGTTTGGTTTGTTGAATTAAAAAGTCGTGGATATCATGTGACGCGTAATCCCCAAGCGTACGGAGCATGGTTTGTTTCACGCGGTTGTCTTTTTCATGGGCAAACGCGCTCATTATTTTTAGATACGCGCTTTGGAGTTTCGTGGTGGCTAGGGCGAGTGCCGATTCCGCTCGCACGCCCCAAAAGGGGTCGTTTCGCATGGCGTTTTCAATCGCCAGAATGTCCCCTTCTGACGCAAACTTGGCCAATTCGTTGGCTGCGGAGATACGGTGGATGACGTGCGGGTCGTTTTTTAGTTGGTAGTTCCACATGTCGCGTGATTTGATGGTGGTAATTCCTTTGAGCACAACCACTTCCGGGTCAAACACCACATTGAAGGGGATTGTTTTCATAGGGAACGTAAACACGTTTTCTTTTTCAGCAATTTGTTTCGTTTCGATAATGGCTTTTCCGTTTTTGGGAATAATTTTCACGCTGACGGGAAAATGGTATAAATCTCCTGATTGGGTTTGAATGACGCGTAAAACGGTTTGTTTCTTTTTTGAATCGTAATAACTCTCCACCTTCAATTCCGGATGTCCCCCCCGGTAAATGAATTCATCAAAGAATTGGGTGAGGTTTTTTCCAGAATTAGAACGAAATGATTGGAGCAAATCCTCGGTAATCACGCTCCCTCCTGCGTGTTTTTTGACATAATCCCCAATGCTTCTTTGGAACGCTTCGTCTCCAAGCATCCCCCGTATGCTGTGCAAAAGCAGGCAGCCTTTCTCGTACAGGTGTCGGTCAAAAATGTCTGAGGGTTCCACATACGTGTTGGTGACAATGGGCCTTCGATACTTATTTTTGTCTTCATCCGTGTACGTTCGGTAGTTTTGGTAGAGTTCATATTGGTACTCTTTTTTTCCAAATTTTTTTTCCATCCACAGACATTCGAAATACACTGCAAAGCTCTCATTCAACCATCCGTGGGCCCAATCCCTGCACGTGAGTAAATCGCCGAACCACTGATGAGCCAATTCGTGCGCGGCGAGCATTTCTCCCGGGTACCAATACTCATTGTGCGCGGTCTCATCTTGCAAATACAAATCCGTCTGCGTGGTACACGTGGTGTGCTCCATTCCCCCATAAATGAAATCCGCCACTGCCACTTGAGCGTATTTTTTGTGGGGGTAGGTGTATCCCGTATACTCGGAAAAGAATTGAATCATTTGAGGGGTGTTTCCAAACGAGCGCTTAATGTCTTCCTCCCTACCTTTTTCGCAGTAATACAGCACATCCGTCTTTCCTATTTTGTCTCGAACTTCTGCAAAATCCCCAATCATAAATGCGTTCAAATAACTTGGATTGGGGTGGTTGAATTTCCAATGGAACGTGTTTCTCTTGTTTTTTTGGTCGGTTTTTACATCCACCAAATCCCCGTTCGCCACCACTTTGAAGGGTTCATTTACGCTTATCCAATATTCAATAGGGCATTTGGTTTCCGGCTGGTCCTGGCACGGATACCAGAATCGCGCTTCCTGCGCTTCCGAGTGCGTCCACGCCTGGTACGGTTTGTCCGGCCTCTCTTTAGTGGGGTGGATGAAAAATATTCCCAGGGGGGGATTCTCCACTGAATAGTGAATCTCAATACTGGCTTTCTTGAGGGCGCTTTTGAGGGGAATGGTCATTCCCTCTTTTTCGCTTTCCATTTTGAATGAGTTTTTCTTTCCATTTACGCGTACGCTTTTCACCTTTAATTCAATGGCATTGAAAAAAACTTCATTCGTATTTTCGAGCAATTCAATTTCAGTAGTGCAGACCGCATCCACGCGTTTTTTTTTCACATCCACAAAGGCTTCAAGGGTAATGTGCAGGGGAATAAATGTTCTATCCGGGGCATATTGAGGCTTCGCTTTGGTGCTGAGAAAGCGTGCATCCGGCTGTTCATTTGAAAAATGGCATCCCATACTCGCGTCGTTTCGAATCATGCAGTTCTTTCCCAACAGTCTTTACTAAAAAAGTTGAATTAATAAAGGATTCTCTGGCCGCTAACCATCTGCTTTCAGCCCAAAGGCGCCGTTTTATATAGGAAAAATGATTCCTTGCGCGTGCCTATGCCTCTTACAAAAATAGCCGATTTTGGGGTGTCTCGTTTATCCATTCTGGATGAAAATGGGAAAGCGGATGAAAAGCTCCTTCCTAAACTTACCAATCCCCAGTTTTTGGATTTGTTCACGTGGATGACGCTGTTGCGGATTTTTGATGATAAGGCCCTCAAATTGCAGCGTCAAGGGAGAATTGGCACGTACGCTTCGAGCTTAGGACAGGAAGCGTGTACGGTGGGAAGCGCGTTTGCATTGAAACCGCAAGATTGGACCTTTCCCACATTCCGCGAGCACGGAATGTTTTTTGTGCGAGGCACGCCCATTGTAAAAGTGCTTCAGTATTGGGGGGGGGATGAGCGGGGTTCTCAATCTACGAGTGATGTAAATTGCTTTCCCGTATCCATTCCTGTAGGAAGCCAACCTTTGCACGCGGTGGGGTGTGCCATGGCTATGCAACTCAAAAAAAAGGATGCCATTGCGGTGGGATATTTTGGGGATGGGGGGACGAGTGAGGGAGACACGCTTGAGGCCATGAATTTTGCAGGTGTTTTTCAAGCGCCCGTTATTTTGATTTGCCAAAACAACCAATATGCCATTTCCGAACCCCGAAGTTTGCAGACACGTGCCCAAACCATTGCTCAAAAAGCCATTGCATTTGGGTTTGAAGGGATTCAAGTAGATGGGAATGATGTGTTAGCGGTGTACAAAGCCACATTGGATGCGGCCGAAAAAGCCCGTGCGGGAAAAGGACCCACTCTGCTTGAGTTTTTCACGTATCGAATGGGGGACCATACCACAGCAGATGATTCGACGCGTTACCGTACTAAAGAAGAGTTGGAAATGTGGAGAAAAAAGGACCCCATTCTTCGCCTGCGTATGTATTTGATGGCCCAAGGAATTCTTTTCCCTCAAATGGAAGAAAAAATAATAGCGGAGTGTGTTGCACTGGTAGAAAAAGGGGTCTCCGACTACGAAAACATGCCCGCTCCCCAACCAAGCGATATGTTTGATTATTTGTACAAAGAAATGCCTCCCGCATTAGCGGAGCAGAAGAGAAATTTCTTGTCTTTTTTATCCACTCAAAAAAATAACGCTCAACCAAACAAAACCGAGGGACCGGGATTCCCATGAAAGCGAATATGGTGCAAGCCCTCAACAACGCTCTCGCGCTTGAATTGGAAAGCAATCCCAATTTGGTGGTGTTAGGGGAAGATGTGGGGATTGACGGGGGCGTGTTTAGGGTGACGGACGGCCTCCAAACAAAATTCGGAAAAAATAGAGTGATTGATACCCCGTTAGCGGAGTCGGCCATCATTGGCACCAGTATTGGAATGGCTGCATTTGGGTTGAATCCTGTGGCGGAAGTGCAATTTTCTGGTTTTTTGTATCCTGGATTTGACCAACTCATTTCCCACGCGGCAAGAATACGAAATCGTTCCCGGGGTCGTTTTTCATGCCCATTGACGGTGCGTTCCCCCTATGGGGGTGGAATCAAAGCCCCGGAGCATCATTCGGAAAGCATGGAAGCATTGTTCATTCACACGCCGGGATTGAAAGTAGTGGTTCCCTCCAATCCAACGGATGCCAAAGGGCTCTTAACGAGTGCCATGCGCGACCCCGACCCGGTTGTTTTCTTTGAACCCCTGCGCGTGTACCGTGCCTTTCGCGAGGAAGTGCCGGATGAACAATATACCATTCCCCTGGGTCAAGCCAAAGTGACCCAGCAAGGAAACGACCTCACGTTGATTTCGTGGGGAAGCATGTTCCGCACGAGCATGGAAGCGGTGCAGCAAATTGCAGAGAATGAAAAATATTCGATTGAAATGATTGACCTCCGTACCTTGTCTCCCATTGATTGGCCCACGATTCATTCCAGCATTCAAAAAACAGGCCGTTGTGTGGTGGTGCAGGAAGCCCCACTCACATTGGGTCTTGCGTCTGAAATTATGGCGCGTGTAATGGAAAAGAATTTTTTGCATCTGAAAGCCCCCGTGCAACGCGTCACGGGATTTGATACGATCATGCCATTGTACAAACTTGAAAATTATTATCTGCCAAACGCAGAAAGAGTGAAAGAAGCTATTCGAAAGGCGATGGCATTTTGATAAAGGGTTTTATGCATGAAAGCCACATCCAAAAAACTCGCTCATTTTGAAATCGGTTGGTAGAAAGCCCACCATCGAAAGCAGTGGAAAAAAGTATTGAATGAGATGGCCAAATTGTATATGCTTCAGTTCGGCATGTCTTTATCTACGGCCAAAAAGTGCGTTTTGTTTCGTCTAAAAGCCGCGAAGGAACATGATTTGGCTGAAAAATGGGAAGATATGGGAAAAATGAAAAAAGCAAATGCACATTGGAAGAAAGCCGAATTATTTTTGCATAAACATTTTGAATTATTGGCCAAATAATATTTTTTAAGTCGAAACTAAAATCGATCCTATTACGATTGCGGCGATGGCAATTGTTTTGAGTCCAAGCGTCTTCTTGCCAATTTCCTCACTTAGGATGTGGGGAAGGAAGACACTAAGTGCGATGGTGAGTATAAGCACGAATAAGGGTTGCACGGAGGAAAGGGCATTAACTAGTGTCACGGGTCCCTCTGAAACGGCGATGGTGAAAAGCAGCACGGCCACAAGATTCAACAATTCAGTTCCCGTAACCAACGCATAGGATTGCACCCCTTTTTCGTGATACTGGGCTTTGAGATCGTTCCAATGCTTAACGATGAAAGGGAGAGCCACTATTCCTGTTCCAATGCGGATGGACGAAAAAACGGCCCAAAAATCAATACCGACTTCCAATAGATACTTCGTTTCGAGTTGGTTGAGGGCGAAAAAGATTGCACAGCCGACCGCAAACCAAAAAGCGATATTGGGCCGGATCCCAAAGGATTTATGGATCGAAATGAGAACCGCTCCCCCCACTAATAACACCACTCCCAAATACTGAAAAAGAGTAAGTTGTTCACCCAAGAATATTGCCCCCAAAAAAACGAGGAAGAGGGGGGCCGTATTGATGATGGGGATGACGCGTGAGACCTCATCTTGTTTCACGGCTTGAAAATAAGAGTAGTTCGCTCCAAAATAAAATAATCCTCCAATCAATCCCCCAATTGCCAATTCGGCTGTAAACGCGGTGGGTCGGAATAAAATGAAAACAATCCCAACAACTAATCCAGTCATGCTCAATATGATTAATGACACTACGGGGTGCTTGATGAATTTTGTGAGGAGGACTTTGTCAATGACATTGATGCTGGCCCAAAGGAATGTGGCAATTAATGATAGTTCAACCCAGCTCATACCGTTTCCACCCAAAATGAACCTTTAAATTCAATAGTTGATCTGTTCTCTAAAATTTTGCCTAGTTTTTTAAACTTGAAGGGGGGGTGTTTAGTATTGCATCCCCGGGGTTGCTTCGGCAAACCCGGGCTTTTTTTGAGACACTATTCACATTTTTCTCTTGCACTTGACTGAATTACAATTCCACAATGAGGACATTTGGTTTCAAAATTAATCCCTTCTTTAACATTACCTTCGCCAATATTTATTTTATATTCGAACTCTTTTTCACAAAAAGGGCACGGTATTGTTATTTTTTGTAAATCTTTACTTTTTTGCAAAGTTAACAATTTTTCAGAGTGAAGGATTTTTCCTTTCTTTTTATTTCTCAAGTTTTGAATTATACTTTTTAATTTCAAACCATCCCATAAATCTACATTATTGCTTAAAGAAAGTTCTATTGCGCTCTTGGTAAAAGAACTATTCGTAACCACCATCGCTTTGCCGGCCTTGTAATGATTTCTAGCTGCAACAACCTCTTGTATTGCTTTATTTGAGACCTTATCGTTAACTTTTTTTGCTTGAACCACTACCTTTTCACCATCTTTCGACATGATTAAATCCGCGCCTTGGTCACCTGACAGTGAAGTTTGGACAACAGTATACCCCAACAGGTTAAATAGCCCTTTTAGGTATCCTTCGAATTCGTAACCCGTTAAGTTTTCAAAATTACCAAGTTCGATTTTTTGTGAAGAATCTAACTCCTGTTCGAATTCTTCCAAACTGGCGTCTTCACAAACTCTCTCTATTATCTTTTCAACTTCTTCTTTATCATATTTTAAGCTAAACTTATCTAGCAGTTTTGAAATTAAGTCAAAATCTTTTGGTGTGATTAAATCTATCCCTTCCAATGGTATTTTCAGATCGGAAGAGCGTCGT
>JAGVNS010000112.1 GCA_020053155.1 Nitrososphaerota archaeon | reverse complement strand
GGTCCCGAGGACCCCAATCCAAGCTTTTCTTCAAAAAAGCTAAAAAGGACGGGAAACAATGATGAAACACCAAGAGGACATTAAATCAGGACAACACATTTGGTTTTTAGATGTTTGGATGCCATTCCGCCAAAGGCCGTTTCATCATTGACGAGCAAACGGCTTCCGATGCGGGAGTGACTTTGCGAGCTTCCGAGAAAGGGCTTCCAGTTTAGGCTTGTATTCCCCCACAATCCTCTCTTTCCCAAAAAAATCCACCCGAATGCAAATCGCCAACTTTCCCGCGAGGGCGCGGGCCATTTTCCCGCGTGCGTGCTTGGGAAGGGGTTTGATGAATGGATGATTGAAAATGAACCCATGTTTAGGCGGGCGGGTTTTGGATTTGATGTGGGAAAACAACGCTTCTTCTGCCCCCAACACTTGTATCGTGCTTGCGGGCATTTCTGCTAAACGTTTCAAACTACCTGCTTTGCTTAACAATTGCCCCGCAATGGAAGGGGTAGCCAATTCTGAAAAATTGGGGGCAAGCTCCACCATTTGTTTGGAAGCAAAATCCTGCAAACGCTTTTGCTCCTCTTTCAATTGTATCGCGGCTTGCGCCACGCCCTGAATGGATTTGAGAGTGGCGGGAGCGATTTCTCCCCCCGAACTGTTTTTGGCCGAATCCAAAATGCGGGACAAACTCGTGTCATCCGAAAAAAAAGTGTGTAAATTCTCTTTTGAAAAGTTTTTTCGTTCCCCTACACGCACCACCAGCGAGAGCTGCGTTACCGGGTCGCGCACCACCTGCCTCATTTCGGGAAAGTGAAGGGCGTACCACTCAATGGTCTGCTCGTATAACAGGTTGAACAGCGCCTCCATATTCTTTGCGGTTTGAACCGCGCGCACCACATGCGTATCGGGTCCCGATAGTCCTTCCGAAACCGCTATTTTGGCTTGCTTTAACAAGCGATGGCGGAGTTCGCTTATTTTGTTGCCCGAAGAACGTGCAATAGGGGGGTTCATGAAAGGGAAATGGTCTCATAGGCTTTAAAAGATCCCCCTCCCCTGCACGTACATGCCATCCACCGATACCACGAATCTGGCCCAGCGAAGGGGATTGTTTTTTCCGAGCGCGGAAATACACGCCAACTTCCCCGCGGGGTTTTTTGATTACGGACCGGAAGGAACGAAAATAAAACAACGTCTTGTGGAGCATTGGCGAAAAACCCTGGTGGAGAATGAGGGGGGCGTTGAAATTGACGGAAGTGTAATACTCCCTGAAAGTGTGTTTCGCGCTTCCGGGCACCTGGAAAACTTCAACGACCCACTTGTTACATGCGAGACCTGCAAAACTCCCTATCGCGCCGACAAGCTGATTGAAGACAAGCTGGGGTATGAGATTCCGGAAGGGGCGAGCGCGGATTTTTTCGACCAAAAAATAGCCGAATTGAAAATCGTCTGTCCAAAAGACAAAAAGCCCTTGGGAAAAACCACCCAATTTAATATGATGATGGAAGTGGAGCTTGGAGCAGGAAAAAAAAGCAAAGGGTACCTGAAACCCGAAGCGTGCCAAAACATTTTCCTGGATTTTCCCCGCATCTGGAAAAGCGGTCGAATAAAACTCCCCATTGGGATTGCACAATTTGGACGGGCGTTTAGAAACGAAATCGCGCCCCGACAGGGCTTATTGCGTACGCGCGAATTGGAACACATGGATGTAGAAGTTTTCTTCAACCCCTATAAAATAAACGAAGTGGAGAAGTGGGAAGAAATAAAGGATTACAAACTCCAATTATACTTGCTCTCCGACAAAAAGATTCACTCCCTTTCCTGTGAGGAAGCCTTAAAACAAAAAATCGTTTCAGGAAAAATAATTACATATTGGCTCGCACGAGCGCAACAATTCTTTCATTCTCTCAACATCCCCCTCGAAAAAATCCGTTTTAGGGAATTGGAAAAAGAAGCGCGAGCGTTTTATGCAGCCGAAACGTGGGATTTAGAAGTGAAAATGGATGATGCATGGGTTGAATTGGCGGCGTGCAATTATCGCACTGATTACGATTTGAAAACGCATGGAAAGGAAAGCAAACAAGACCTTTCTATTCGAGAAGAAGGGACACCTGAAAAATTCATTCCCCACATTTTCGAAATCTCAACAGGAGTGGGGAGAACGTTCTGGGTAATGCTTGATGCCAACTTTCGAAAAGAAAAAAGGGGGCCGGAAGAAAGACTTTTTTTAGATTTACCTCCGGCATTAGCCCCTTATGATGTGGCGGTTTTTCCCCTCATGAAAAAGGACGGATTGGCTGAGCACGCAGAAGAATTATCCCACCACCTCCGAAAACAAAATCTCCGAGTGTTATACGATGAAGCGGGAAGCATTGGAAAGCGATACGCACGCGCGGATGAAATAGGGGTTTCGTTTGCCATTACGGTTGATTATCAATCCCTAAAAGACCGTTCCGTAACGTTGCGCGAACGCACGAGCATGAAACAAAAGCGGATTGAGGTGGATGATTTAGATGAAGTGTTTTGGAACTTTTCAACTGGGCAACGGACGTTTGATGATTTGGCGGATTAGGGTTTTCTCCCCCAAGAAATATTTCCTTTTTTTAGCCCCATTTCAATCTCACGGAAGATTGAACGAAGGTTGTGCTTCCTGACAATTCGGCGCTCTAGTGTTTCCGCATAGTCCTTATTCTTTGCCTTGCTCGCCAAAATGCTGTCGTTTAGTATTTGACTTAATACTTGGTTTGAGGCGTTACTGAAGAGCATTTCCAGTCTGCCCCTCGTTTCAGGAGTACATGGAATATCAGGGTTTCCCGCATACTCGGGGAAGAGGGCATCCCTGAGGTTCGCTTTAACAAAAAAACCTACAATTCGTGCACGGGACTCGGGCATCATGTTTAACCAATCCTGCTCGCAACCAAAACGCATTGCATGATTCCAATGCGCCACCGCGGTGAAACGATATTTTCCCTTTTTCCGAGCGATGAAGTTTTTTCCCACGAGGAAGCGAACACCCTTGGATAGGGAAAGGCGTTCCGTGCTCGGACCCTCCAGATTGGTTAATTCCCATGCCTTTGCAATAAATCGCCGGCTTCCCATACGCGCAGTTTTACTCATGCAGTAGATAAACGGGCGGAGGTATTTATGGGATACCCCACCGCGTCGTTTTAAAGCATTCTCTGGGCAAAATAGTGGAACCAATGGAACTATGGGGTTCCGAATGGTAGAAGAAGAAGGTTTTCCTTGCTCCAGTGGCGCAACGGTGGCGCAATCGCTTCGTAAGCGAAAGGCTGAGGGTTCAAATCCCTCCTGGAGCTTATTTCATGGAAAACCGGATTTTCTTTGGCACTAAAGGGGATACCATCTCCTTCTTCAATGACGTCAAAACCTTTGGTAATTTTTCTAGCTTTAAAGAGCTTTATCCCCTGTTAAAAATTAGACACGGGGATTTTTATCTTTTTAAAAATGGAAAAAGAAGCCTGCGTGAAAGTCAATTTAACACCTTATTTCATTTCCTGCCAAGTAAATTGCAAGAGAAATACACCAAAAAAATAGAGTTTAGAAAATCAAACTGGGGGCAAGTGGCTGGTGGAAAGACAACGGCGAAAAACCATCCCGAGATATTTGAAAAAGGGCGACTCACTCCCAAAAACTATCCAAATCGAATTATTTCTCCTTCATTTGACCTAAATCAACCGCTTTCAGAAGAATTGTGTGAATTCTTAGGAGCATTTTCTGGAGATGGATTTACTAACAAATATGGGAGGCACTACCAAATCGGTTTTGCAGGAGATAAAAGGTATGACAATGGATATTATCATCAGAAAATAATTCCAATTACAAATAAATTTTTTAATATTCATTCCTGTTACTCACGAACAAGGGAAAATGGCATATGGTTCAATTTTCATTCCAAATCTCTTTTCGAAATGCTTACCCGGCGATTTCAAATGCCGGCAGGAGTAAAATTTGACAAAGTCCTCATCCCAGACGAGGTTATGCAAAACAAAAGGGCACATAAAATTGCGTTCATTCGCGGTGTCTTTGACACAGATGGGTGTGTGTTTTTCGATAAACGCAAAATCTACAAGGAACCCTATATGCGTGTAGATATTTGCATGTATAACATTCCAATTCTCACTCAAATCAATCAAATCTTGACAGAGGTTGGAATTGAATCCAAAGTCCTCGGCAATGGTAAGCACCTTCATGTTACCTCAAAGGAAAACGTTCGAAAATTCTTCGAAATTGTTGGCTCTTCAAACGAGCGACACATTGTTAAAATTCGGCAAAAATACTCTGATTTTGATGAGTGGAATCCTGCAAAACCTATGCTTTCTTCAATTCCAATGAACAACTATTGATGCAAAATCGTTTCCCCGTTTGAGTGGGGCCATCGTCAAACAAGTGTCCTAAATGTCCCCCACAATTTTTGCACGTGACTTCCGTTCGTGTCAAGCCAAATCCTTTATCCACATGCAATTCGATGTTTTGGATGTTGGCGGGATTGTCGAAAGAAGGCCACCCCGTTCCTCTGTCAAACTTTGCATCCGAAGAGAACAATTCGGTTCCGCATGCCGCACAAACATACATCCCCTTATCCTTCGTATGAACGAATTTTCCCGTGAACGGTATTTCCGTGCTCTTTTCGCGGAGCACTTGGTATTGCTGGGGGGTTAATTTCTTCTTCCACTCTAATTCATCTTTGGGCATTTTCTTGGATTCGGCAGACATATTGGTACTGACCCTTTTGAACCATTTAATGCTTTTCCCGAATCAAAAAAAGGGGATTAATAAAGAAGAAAACAACTGAAAGCGTAAATGACACCCCAGAAACAACCACCCATCAAATTGCTTTTGGGAGTATTATTGATTGCCATAGGGGTTTGGATTATTTTCACGAACCTTCCTCAAAACGCGTGTCCGGCCGGTGCTATCCACCAAAATGGTTCATGCGTGCCATGTTCCACGACAGGGGGCAGCATCCCCCTCGGAAATTGGTTCTGCCAAGATAACTACATTTACCCATCTACCTACGAAGGGTGCATTGCGGCAGGCTTTCCAAATCTCAAAACGTTCCCCGCCTCGTGCGAAGTTCCGGGAGTGGGACAATTCTGGGAGGGGGCGGGAGACTTGACGATTGATACATTTGTTGAGTGTGGAGCGGCCGGAAATCCTATTATGGAATCTTATCCACGGCAATGCAAAACATCGGAAGGAACCAATTTCGTGGAAAAACTTCCTCCCGGGTGCACAGACGACAGTGATTGCGGCACAGACTCCATCTGTAATAATGAAAAATGTGAAGCAGACCCTGGTTTTTTGCCTAAAAATTATTGCAAAACGACTGTCCCATATGAACCCGATTCGGGGAAATTGAATTATTACCAATATCAAAGCATGAGTTGCGCGGGACTCTTCACCCAAACCGATTGCGAAAACGGAGGCACCCCTGAATGGCTAATAGAAAATCCCCCTTCTCCCTGCGAGTGGGTAGGGTCATAGCAAAGACACTGCGTCATTTGCCGTAGATTTAAATAGACGGTTGACGATGTCGTGGAATGGACCAATTGAAGGTTACTATTGCCGGGGAAATTACCCTAAGTAAAGACCCGGGGGGGTCCATGAAAAAATGGAGGGAAATATTCCAAATTTCTCAAACCGATTTGGCGGGATTTTTGAAAGTCTCCTCTTCTACCATTTCTGATTACGAAGGGGGGAGGAGAAAGAGTCCAGGAATCGCGGTCATTAATCGCTTAGTAGAAGCGCTCATTGAAATTGACAAAAATAAAGGGGGAAAAGTCACCCAACAATTGTCGCGAGATGAGGCGGTAAAAGAAAAAGTTTTTGACGTTCACGAATTTACCGCCGGAATAAACGGAAAAGATTTTCTTGAAAAGATTGAAGGAGAATGCATTGCCAATCCCCTACGTTTGAAAGACCTCACGCTGTACGGATACACGGTTATTGACTCATTAAAAGTGATTCTTGATGTTCCCGTGCATGAGTATTTGCAAATGTATGGAAAAACACCCGAACGCGCACTCATTTTCACTACTGTCGAAAACGGGAGAAGCCCATTAATCGCCGTAAAAGTAGGACGGTTCGCCACGGAAATGCGACCCACCGTTGTTGTACTGCATGGCTGTCAAAAAGTGGACCCCATTGCCAAACGCATCGCGGAGAACGAAAAAATCGCCCTCATCATTACCCAAAAACCAATAGACAAACTCATCGAAACATTCAAAGGAATGGAAGCCTAGATTTCTTCCAATAGTTTTTGAAACACTTTCCGGTCTACGTCGTTCGTTAACTTTGACAAATCAGAAAAGGATGTCCAAAAAAATGGGCGGATTCGTTGTTTACGATTTCTCCTTTCCAGTTGAAACACACGTAGTATTGAATGGTGTATTCTTTTCCATCCCGGTTCCACGGAAGCCTAAGCAACGGCCTAACGTTTACGGGAACAACATCCAATTCTTTTTTCAATTCACGGAAAAGAGCCTGCTCCTCGGTTTCTCCTGCTTCGACGTGACCACCGGGAAACCAGGTTTCGCCAGCTCCCATTGCAGTGGGTTTTCGAATTTCCATCAACACTTTTTTGTCTTTTACTAGCAAAAATGCCACTAATGAAATCGGGTTCATTTTGATTACTCTTTATGGAATTCGCACCAAAAAGGATG
>JAGVNS010000071.1 GCA_020053155.1 Nitrososphaerota archaeon | reverse complement strand
TGATGGATTGAACTGGAACATTACCCCTCAAGTCACCGTGTCCAGCACCACTTTTTCATCCGTGAAGAATAATCAATTGCCGGGACCCAGCAATCGCTGGGTAGCAGTAGCGAATGGAGCACAAGTGTATGTGTCCTACACCGGAATGAGTTGGACATACATTGCGGATTTGGGAAGCACCGATTTACTAGATGTCGCGTATAATGGGGAAGAAGACATTCAAAGTGGAAAGTGGATCATTGTGGGGAAGAATGGAAAAGCGTGGTCGGCGAACCAGAATATGTTGTCACAGAACGATTATACCCCATTAACCATTAACATGGGCAGCTCGACCATTCAGACGATTGAACATGGGGCCACCCCCACCGGAGAATTATGGATGGCGGCCGGGGAAAATGGGAAAGTGAGATATTCCACGGATGGAGTCACCTGGACAAACGGTCCTACGTCCTTTGGGAGTAACACCATTTGGGATGCCCAATTTGGTGGGACATCCTAAGCGGGGTAACGCTTCACGCCTAACCTGAAAAGAAGCTATATAAATCTCAATTTCGTTTGGAATGCGAATGAATCATTTTCTGGGGTGGGGGATTTTACTTGTTGTCGTGATGATGTCGGCCACGCCAACCTTTGCCATTTTATCGGATTCCTCCCTCAAAGTCTTTGCGGTGGCACCCGATGGAACGGCGTTGTCGGCCACATTGAAATTGGAATTGAAGCCAGGCGATGGGGAAGTGTGGTCGAGCGTCTCCGGCCCGTTAGTTGGAACCGCCACCCAAAGCACGGAAAAAATAGCAGTAAAAGTGGCAAAAAATTATTTTGAGGGAGTTGAAAAATATGATTACTTTTTTTCGATTGACAGCGAGGCAAGTGTGGTAGATGGTCCCAGCGCGGGAAGCGCCATGGCACTATTGACCGTGAGTACGTTGGAAGGAAAAGTGCTTCCCAAAGAAGTGGGGCTGACGGGAACCATTACCAACACCGGGGAAATAGGGCCGGTAGGAGGAGTGTTTGAAAAAGCAAAGGAAGCCGCCAAGAATGGAATAAAACTTTTCCTCATTCCGGCCGGGGAATCGAGACAAGTGGTAAAGCTCCCGGACGGAGTGCAAAACCTGAATCTGCCAGAGTATGCGCTGGAAGAGTGGGGGATGAAGGTCGTGGAAACGGGAACATTGGATGAAGTGTTAAAGTATGCCTTTTCAGATATTGGGGAAATAGATATTTCGGAAACCACCCCTCTGGAAATACCCACCTACATCCCTGAGAAAATTGAAGCGGCGAAAGCCGCCCAGCCTTTAGGGGAATTGAACACGAAATTCATCCAACAAACAAGGGATGCCATTACGCGGGCCCAAAATTCGCTCAACCACACGTTACTAGATGATGCGGGATTGATTGAAGTGCTTTCCCGCAGTTTGAGCGACTCGGAAAAGACCGTAAACGAAGCCGAATTGCTCACTCAAAACGGGTACCATTACTCGGCGGGAAATTTGGCATTCTGGGCGAGAGTCAATGCATATTTTGTTGAGGATGTTTCCGAGAGTCCTGAATTAATTGATTTGGAGAGCGGGATGTTGAGGGATTGGGCGGAAACCCTAAATGATCGCATCAACGTCCAACAAGCCGTTTTCGACAAGACCGTTCCCATCGAGGGGGTTGAATGGTACATTGCGGCACAGCAACGATTGACATGGGCCCAGGAACAATTGCAGGCGTTGGAAAGCGCGCCCGTGATTGTGGTGGCGACCGAAGATGCAGCGCACGCGCAAGCCGTGACACGGATTCAGGATTACGAGTTTGCCAAAGCCTGGTATGAAAGCAGCCAGGAGTTCTATAATGTGGCATTACAGCAATCCACCAAAGGACTGAAGACGCAGACTCCTTTCGCGGAATATTATTCGGACTTTCTCAAAAATGCGGAGAATGGACTCACGCTCATTCAAGATGGGGCGGGAGAGGATGCGGAAAGGAGATTGAATGCGGCGCTGTTGGATCAAGCAAAGGAAAGGCACTTAAGCGCGGCCATGAATGCGGCCTCGGCATTGGCATTGATAAATGGCATTTTGATTGAAAATGATGGGGAAAAAGACATCCGTGAAACGTTGGAAACGAAAATAACCAATCTGGAAGAGAAACTGAAGCAAAGTCCGGATAAGTACGGGTGGGTGCACTTGTATTTGGACCATGCCAAATTCTATCTTAATTCAGCCAATTATTTTAAGGGAATCAACCAGGGAACATCCGCAGCCAACAGCCTGAGCAGCGGATTGAGTTTAGTGTTGTTAGCCGAAAACACGTATGAAGTCACCAAAGACGTGCAGAAATACTACAACGAGCTTCCTGAATCACAATTTACTTCGCTGAACGGAATTGTAAATCCTATTGAAGGGGTGGATGGAAGCAGTCCCAGCGGGGGAAGCAGTAGTTCGGGGGGAACAACCATCCCCATCTCTATTGGATCAGATGGAACGGGCAGTATTACGGTTAATACCGGTGGAGGACCCAATGGAAACGCCATTCCCATTTCGTGGATCCTGGGATTCGTGGTGATATTTTTAGCGGTTGTGCTTGGGGCAACGTACCTTACCCGCTCGCGAATTGAGCGTGCGCCTGAAGGAGCGGCCGGATTTTCTCCCATTTCTTCAAATCGAGGCGTGGACAATGGAAAGTTGTTTGCGGTGGATGAATTGGAAGCACGATTGTTTGCCGCGAAGCAAGGATTGAGACACGCACAACATCAATATTCAACTGGACACTTGTCTAAGGAGTCATTTGAAGAAGTTTCTACGCATTATACGGATCAAATTCAAGGGACATCCAAAAATCTCCGAAAAGCAACTGCGGATTTGCGCTCGCAAGAACGAAATGGAAAAACGGTTTCAATGAAAAATGAAAGGGCTGCGAACCAAAGCAATTGGCCCAAAAAGAAAAGCGTGAAGAAAGTGACGAAGAAAAAGTAAGAGAGTGTGTTGTGCAGTTGGATGAACTGTCAGCAAATACTATTTTTTCCTTTTTTGATTGACCGATACATCTATAGAGAACTTTGATTAACCCTCTTTTTTTTCGATAGTTTTATTTTCTCTGATTGTTTTCTATTTTTGTATTCTTTTTTGTGGAGCGTGATTTCTG